>JAUWOH010000307.1 GCA_030612225.1 Desulfobacteraceae bacterium | reverse complement strand
TTTACACTTTCTTATTTATTTTATGCCTTTTTATTTTTTCTACCAGGGTTGTTCGTTTAATTTGGAGAAAATCAGCCGCTTTGTTCTTAATCCAGTTGGTTTTTTCAAGAGCTTTGATGATAAGGGCTTTTTCATATTCAGTTACCGCTGTATTAAAACTTATCCCTTCTTCCGGCACATCAATATCAGGCAGTATTTTTTCATTTGCTCCGGCTTTAAATTTATCAGGCAAATCCTCAGGCAGTATCTTTCCTCCTTCATTTAAAACTACAAGCCTTTCAATCAAATTTTTAAGTTCTCTTACGTTCCCGGGCCAGGTTCGATTCATCAGCATTTTCATAGCCCCGTCCGAAATCGTTATTTTGTCCTTTTTCTTCTCCAGGCAGAACTGGTTAATAAAATGCGAAATCAGCAGGGGTATATCCGACTTTCTTTCTTTTAAAGCAGAGAGAGTTATTGGTATGACATAAAGGCGATAAAACAGGTCTTCCCTGAAATTTCCCTTTTGAACTTCTTCTTCCAAATCCCGATGGGTTGCAGCGATGACCCTTACATTTGCCTTTATGGTTTCGCTTCCGCCTACAGGTTCAAATTCATTTTCTTCAAGTACTCTTAAAACTTTTACCTGAAGGTCCGGGCTCATATCGCCGATTTCATCTAAAAAGATGGAACCTCCTTCTGCCAGTTCAAATTTTCCCGGTTTATTTGCTATAGCGCCTGTAAAGGCTCCTTTAACGTGACCGAAAAGCTCACTTTCCAAAAGACCTGCACTAATTGCACCACAATTGATCTGAATAAAAGGATTGCTGTTTCGATCAGAGCTTTCGTGAATAGCTCTGGCAATCAGCCCTTTGCCTGTTCCGGTTTCTCCATTAATTATGATCGTGGTGTTGCTGTTTGCCACTTTTTTGACAATACTGAAGCTTTCCTTCATTGGATCGCTTTGGCCAATGATATTGTCAAATATGTCTTTTTGGTCAGGGTTCATTATGTCTAAAAATATTTTGATAGTCTTTTAATTGGGATTAAGGCCAACTGCTTTAACTGCCCGTTCTATTTGCTCCAGGCGTGCGGCAAGGCTGCCGGTAAAGCCTATTGCAAGACGCAGCAAACCTGGTGAAAGTCCCATTTTTAGCTGGTCTTCAGGTGGAATCTCAGAAGAAGTGGATGAACCGGAACAGGATATTAGCGTGTCATAATAACCTAAGGATACAGCGATGTAACCGAATCGTTCCTTATTTTGTAATATAGACATCAATTCTTCAGCCTTTGACTTGGTCTTACAATCAATGATAAGTATTCCTCCATAACCGTAACTTTTATTTATCAGCGATTTTAACAGCTTGTGTTGGGGGTGGGAAGTCAGTCCCGGGTATGTTACAGGAGCCCCAATTTTTTCAAGATGGCCGGCTATAGCCATGGCTCGTAAGCTATGCTCTCTCATGCGGATCGCCAGGTGAGGGATGCGCTGGATAATATCAAAGGCTACTCGGGGATCAAGAGTCGGGCCCAGAAGCATGACTCGACCTGTGTGAAGATCCATGAGTTTATATATAAAATCCTTCTCGGCACAGATTGCACCTGCAATTAGGTCGCTGGCGCCGTTTATGAATTTAGTCATTGAATGTACTACGATATCGGCTCCCAGTTGAATAGGAGATATAACCATCGGTGTAAAGGTGTTGTCAACAACCAGCTTGATACTGTGCTTGTTTGCCAATTTTGATAATGCAGGAATATCAGCGACCTTAAGTGTTGGGTTGCCGACAGCTTCAGTGTAAATTACACGGGTTTTTGCAGTGATAGATGCTTCAAATGCAGCGGTATCCGTTGGATCAACAAAAGTAGTAGTGATACCCATCTGGGGAAAGAGTTCCTCCAGCAAAGCATG
This sequence comes from Desulfobacteraceae bacterium, assembly GCA_030612225.1. Lineage (GTDB taxonomy): Bacteria > Desulfobacterota > Desulfobacteria > Desulfobacterales > JAUWMJ01 > JAUWMJ01. The sequence goes on along the minus strand of JAUWOH010000307.1, from coordinate 2,435 downwards.
TGTTCCGCCGTAAATAGTGTTGCTGGATACAATATGGTCTCCATGGTTGCAAAGCTGCAGCAAGGTACAGGAGATTGCAGACATGCCGCTTGCAGTGCAGACGGCTGCTTCACTGCCTTCCATAGCACTAAGATACCGGGACAAAATGTCCACTGTCGGATTAAAATGACGGCTGTATAGAAAACACCCGCCTTTATCAGGGCCTCTGATTCCATCAAAGATCTCCGGCATAATGCCGGGTTCCATAACCGTAAAAGTGGACGATCGGGATATGGATGGTGTAACACCTCCGTGTTCGCCGAATTCTCTGCGCACTTCACACAGAGTTTGTTCCGGATTATAATTTTTCATTTTTTTGCTCCCAGGTATTGAAATTTATATAAACGACTGTATTTAAAGAGTATCTGTCATGGCAGATAAAATATGCAAGCGAACCCTTAGTCATGATGAATTCGTAAAGAGTCTTTGAATAAGCGCCTGATGGCTAAGTAAAAGGGCTCATATACGCCCCGCAGGAAGTGCCCTTGGGGTGCTTTTCAGGGACGAGACTATACAATATAGAATGTCGAGTTCCTGAAAAAATGCTACAACGCAGTAGATGAGACTTTTTACGACGCCATCAGTCATGTTTTTTAGTTAATTTGCAGTACAGAGCTGCGAGTCATCCCGGAGCCTACAGAATCGTTAAGGATAATCTTTGCATGCCGCAGATTATCAAGGTTTCGGTTTACATGAAAACCATGAATGGTATCTTCTTTTAATGCTCCGCGCTGAAGATCATAAGGGAGCCTTTGTATGCAAACAACGGAGCAGTTACCTCGTGTATGGATATTATTTACCATATGGTTTTCAATAAAATCTTTTACGGTCTTCTTCTTGTCGGGTTTGGCATCCCAAAAAACCTGTTCCAGTGTTAAAGGTATCATGGCAAAATTTGCCTGATGCTCAATAAGAAGATCGATATCGTACATGGTCAGGTTGTTTCTGGCCAGCAGGGTTGTTATATGCCTGGTTGCTCCTCGTGTAGCATAAAGAAAGACACCCTTTCCATCCATATCTCCGAAGAAATCTTCATTTTCCGAAATTGCTTGAATATAATCACCAAAACAGCCATGCGTGCTAGTATGTGTGTCCACAATACCTTTCCCGGGTGCTTTGAAGCCAAAGTCTTCTCCCTGATGAATTGAAATTTCTGTATTTAAATCAGAAGACAGGCAAATTGAAACAACTCTTTTATATTTTCCTGATTCCACATAGGCCCGGGCAATATTTTCTACAAGCACCGGATTTTGGCTAAGAGACATAATGTCAAAGGCAAACGATTGAATTTTTTGATCGTAAAACCCTAATGCATCCTTAAAGCGTTTGAAGGTTCCCTTTGCCGTCTCTTCGGGGTACATCTGCTCAGCCATGCTATGCTGAACCCTTGCCGCAAGCGCCGGGACCCTGTAAATAATTTGTCCAAGCTGATTGTCAATAATAATTCCGTCAATTTTATTAGGCCCGTTTAACTTAATGATCATTTTTGCGATGTCCGTAATAAAATCATCTTTTAAGGACGCTGTTATCTTCTCGCTGCAGGAATAATTTCCATTTGGCTTTATGGTAGCTTTTGTTTCAAGGGCTGTTGCTAAAGCATCATCACCGAAAATAATACCTGCTGTATCGTCTTCTTTAAATGCATTAGCACGATGTAGATTTTCAGCTCCTATAATAGCGGAAATATCACCTGCCTTAAGAACTCCTGTCAGGGAAAGCATAAAAGAGAGCTCTGCTGCGACATTAAAGCCAGGGCAACCAGCATAAAGGTCAATAACGATTGCATTTGGACAGTACTGCTTAATAAGCTCAAAGGGATATCTTACCAGAGGGCCCGGATCGTATTTGTCATCCCCGACATTTGTTGCACCGATGAGGATTTTGATTCTGGAAGGGTCGAAACTGGATGTATCAAGAAGATCTTGAAGGGCAATGGCTCCGATTCTTTCATCAGGCCCGGCCGCCATTCTTGTACGGATACCGGTTCTTTCTTCAATGGTTTTGTTGTCTACGGGAATACCGCCTTTAAAGGACATTTCTTTCTTTGAATAAATTGAATTATCTACAAGAGTACCACCATTCCATGCACCCTGTGCGATAATTTCCAGAATAGAATCCGGGACCAAGGTATTTCCTCCTAATATAAAAGACTAACGCCTGCAGTACGCGGCTTTGGTTTTCCCTTCGAAGGGGCTGTAGGATACAAGAAGTTAAAAGTGTTTAAATTTACTGAATGAAGTATAGACAAGGCAGATTTTCATGTCAAACAAGAAAATATTTTTATAGGTAAAAATGATGAGATAAAATCGATCATTATCATTTTTACCATTTGGGCATTATAGGGTGGGTAAAAGGAATCTAAATATGTTTAAAGCTGTAATAGAATTTCAGGACTT
>JAUWOH010000065.1 GCA_030612225.1 Desulfobacteraceae bacterium | reverse complement strand
ACATCTTTATTCGTCAATCTATGTTTACACATTGTTTTACCCTCCTTTTTGTGATATTGATGAAATAGGATGATATCACGAGTAAAAGAGTTTGTAAACAAGTGTTTTTTAATTCAAGTAATATAATGCATAAAAAGCCGTGGTTGACACATTTTGACACTTTTTACGAAACCGTCAGATTCGATGCCTTCGTAAAAGGTTGAATTCATCAAATTTGCGGTAAACCTGCAACCCTTGAACCTTAAACTTTGAACCCGTGAACGGTTACGGATATAAATGCTTGTTAAATTTAACCAGTTTGTTATATTTATTTTGTTATGAACAGGACAAAATGGTTTTTTCATCCAATCTCCATTCTTATTTTATCAATCGTGGCTCTGGTCACCTCTCTCTTTTTGTATATATACTGGTATGTTGAGGTCTCTGCTGGGCTTAAGTCGGTTGTCTATAAATTCAACCTGGATTCCAGCCAGGTTTTAGAGCCACAGACATGGATTGTTATAATGGTTCTTTCAATTCTTGTGGGAATAATCCTTATGGGAATATTTACCATTTTTGTTTATAATCAAAAAACATTGCAACTTTATAGATTGCAGCATAATTTTATCAATAATTTCACACATGAGCTTAAAACTCCGGTTACCTCGCTGAAACTTTTCCTGCAAACTTTTTCCAAACATGAACTGTCTCGCAATGACCAGCTCAAGTATATCCAGTATATGCTTACGGACGTGAGCAGACTCTCGGACCATATAAACCGGATTTTGAACCTTGCCAGGATTGAAAGCAAGAGTTACAAAAAAGAATTTATTGTGTCTGATCTGGTTGAGATTATTGAGCAGTTTTATAAAAATAACGACCATCTTTTCACGGGCGGCAAAATAGTAATACACCATCCTCCGGACCCGTTATTATACAACATAAATTCGCCTTTATTTGAGATGCTTTTGATGAATTTGCTTACCAACGCCATCAAGTACAACGAATCAAAGGTGCCCAGGATCGATATTGCTTTTAAAAGGCAAAACAGAAAACTTCTGATTAGTTTTAAAGACAATGGCATAGGACTTGAAAAAGGGAAAATAAAAAAGATTTTTAAGAAATTTTACCAGGTTGGCCGATTAGATAATATGTCGGCCAGAGGCAGCGGACTTGGGCTTCATGCTGTTCAAAATATAGCCCGTATTCATAAAGGGAAAGTCGTTGCTGAAAGCAAAGGAAAAGGAGAAGGGTCGGTTTTCACCGTAATCTTGCCTGTTTAGCTGGATACTTGATACTGGTTTTTGGTTAAAAAAACGAGCAACGAGTAACCAGTATCGAGCATCGAGTAACGAGCAACCAGAATCGAGTATCTTGGCCGTTTTACCCGATATCGCGTGGCAACATTGGCAGCACGGAACGATGAGCAATTATGGAAAATCACAAAAAAAAGCACATTCTTGTTATAGAAGATGAAAAGCATATTGCAGAGGGTCTGAAATTAAATCTTTCGCTTCAGGGGTATGATGTTTCAATAGCACAGGACGGAGTGTCAGGACTTCAAAAATGGAAGGAAAGCAGGCCTGATCTCATTATACTCGATATTATGCTGCCCGGTATTGATGGAATTTCCGTGCTCCGGAATATCCGCCTTGAGGATGAACGGATTCCGATTTTAATTCTGTCAGCCAAAGGCACACCGGATGATAAGATTAAAGGTCTATCTTATGGCGTGGATGATTACCTCTCAAAACCTTTCAACCTGGAAGAGTTTTTGCTTCGGGTGGAACGTCTTTTAACCAGGGTGGACATGTACCGCAATGAAGATGAAATTTCTTTGCCGTCGCAGACATACTCGTTTGGCGGAAATCATATAAATTTTGTTACATCAGTTGCGGAGTGCAAATATGGAAAGATCAGCCTGACAGAGCAGGAAACCAAACTGCTGAAGCTTTTTATAGCCAACCGGGGAAAACCACTCTCACGAGATAAGCTTCTGGAAATAGGATGGGGCTACACAGGAAAAACAACGACGAGAACTGTTGACAATTTTATTGTACGCTTTCGGAAATATTTTGAAAATAATCCAAAAAAACCCGTCTTTTTTAAGAGCCTGAGGTCGGTAGGGTATGTATTTGACCATGAGTGATTGGTCAAAAGTTACAAGTGACTAAAGTGTCTAAAGTGAGCTAAAGTGTCTAAAGTTAAGGAATTCTGTCTATTATATTTTTATAAAGAAGATGGAGCAGCCTGTCTGCGTGAGGACACGCACAGGCAGAAGCGACACCACAACTTTAGGCATTTTAGGCACTTTAGTTCACTTTAGTCACTTTGATTGTTTTCAACCCACCTGGCGTAAATATTCTGCCAAAAATGCGCTGCACAGGTAATGAAACAGAGCACTACGTAATCCGCTCAATCGGTTTCCAGTAAAGTTTTCTAATCCGGGCAGTAAGGGCGCTAATCTGTTCACTGGTGGTTGCAAAGAGTGAATACAGGACCGGCACAACAATAAGTGTTAAAAATGTTGCGATCACAAGACCGAAAATGACTACAATAGCCATATTCTGCCACCACTGCGTTGACTCACTTACTAAAGATAAACTCATTTTGTGAAAATCATACGAAATGCCAGTTACCATGGGTAACAGGCCCAAAACGGTTGTAATTGCCGTTAAAAGCACCGGCCGGAGCCTGGTGGCACCGGCAGATATGACAGCATCTTTTATTTTCATTCCTCTTTGCCTGAGCTTGTTTACATAATCGATTAAAACAATCGCATTATTTACTACCACACCGGCCAGGGAAATAACACCAACCCCGGACATGATAATACCAAAAGGAGATTTTATGATGGTCAGCCCGAGAAATACGCCGCCAAGGGATAAAAGTACGGATGTCATGATAATTACCGGCTGTGCTACTGAATTAAACAGGGCTACCAGAATAAGGAAGATTAAAAAAACAGCTATTATAAACGCTTTTGTCAGAAACTCTTCCGACTCCTTCTGGAATTCAAACTCTCCTGTAAACTGTATCCTGTATCCTGCAGGAAGTTGAAAACCTTTCAGCAATTCTTCTGCCTGCTGCCTTGCCACAGGTCCCGGCACATTGGTTTCATCAACATTTGCCTTAACAGTTACCACCCGATCGTGGTTGATTCTCACAATATCTCCTATAGTCCCGGAATAATCGATTGAAGCAATGGTCGTAAGGGGGACAATCTGGCCTGAAGGTGTGGGGAGCATCAGTTTATGCAAAACATCTGTAACGTGGCGGTCATCTTCATCAAGGATAACCGTGATGTCGAAGTCCTCGTCACCTTCATGATAGGTGGATATATCCAGGCCTTTGTATGCGGTCTTCAAAGCAAACCCTATTGCATTTGTGGAAAGTCCGAACAGGGCGGCCTTTTGGCGATCTATCTTGACCCGCACGGATGGAATACCCTCAACGTAATCATCCTGAACATCTTCTACAAATGGAACTTTTGCTATAATCCTTTGAACCTGTTTCGCAAGGTTTCCCAGAACACGAAAATCATCGCCTGAGATTTCAATATTTATCGGCGGGCCGGTTGGAGGACCTCCCTCTTGTTCTGCTACGGTTATTCGTGCCCCGGGGATGTCCTTCACACGCCTTCTGATTTCTTCCAAAGAGGCGGCGGAAGGCCTCTTACGATCCTCTAAATCAAGAAACTGGATACCGATATGGTTGGGCAGGTTGGAGCCGAATGAAACTCCACCTGAAGTTTCCACAGCCTTGGTATAAATATGTTCTATATTGCCAAGATCGCTTGGCCCGTAAAATTCCTCCCCCCCGGCTTTTTTGTGCAGCCTGGGTTTATAGGAGGAGTTATAGAGATTAAGCGCAGGCATTTCACTATCACCGTTTGCGCCGTTTACAGCCATCTCGACTTTTTTTATGACCCTGTCAATATAATCGAGATTTGCTCCTTCAGGCGGATCAATATTAACATAGGCGCTATCCGGATCTATATTGGGAAAAAATTCAACTGGTTTTTCGAGTCCTACAACGAGAAGCCATACCTGGAAAAGCAGAATTAAAAATGTAAATGAGATAAAAAGTACTATCAAACGATGACTGAGCGCTTTTTTAAGGAACCGGGTGTATAACGTAAGTATTAAGCCTTTTACTTCAACAGGCTTTTCACCTGAGGCCGAAACTGTGTCAGCGCTTACCTGCCCTGACAGCTGATATTTTTCTTTTTTCAGCCTCATGAAAATTGCGGCAAGAGCCGGATTTATAACCATGGCAACAAAGAGACTGGAAGACAAAGTAACAATAAGAGTAATCGGTAAATACTTCATAAATTCGCCCATAATTCCGGGCCAGAATATCATAGGGAAAAAAGCGGCCAGGGTTGTAATCGTAGAGCCTATTACAGGATAAGCCACTTCTGAAGTAGCTTTCATGGCTGCCTGGACACGCGGCACACCCTGCTCCATATATCTGTAAATATTTTCAATAATAACAATCGCATTATCCACGAGCATGCCGAGCGCAAGGGTCAGGGAAAAAAGGACAACCATGTTCAGTGTGATGCCAAGCGCATTAAGAATAATAAATGAAAGGAGCATGGAAAAGGGGATAGCAAGGCTTACTAAAATGGCATTTCTGAATCCAAGTGCAAAGAATAGTACTATAATGACAAGGATAAGCCCTGAAATAATATTATTTTCCAGATCGGCAATCATAAGACGGACTTCTTTTGCCCGGTCCATGAGCTTGGTTATCCGGGTTCCCTGGGGCCATGAGTGCTGTCTGTACTCAATAAGTTCGTCAATTTGATCAGTAATTGCAATTATGTTTTCACCCACGCGCTTTTTTACGGTAATGCTTACAGCGCTACGGCCATTAAGGCGGGATCTGCTGGTTTCATCTTTAAATGCGTCAACAACACGGGCAAGGTCTTTAAGATAAACAGGCTTTCCTTCAAAAGTACTTACTACAAGGGTATATATCTCTTCCGGTGATTCAAACTCTCCCGGGACACGAAGCTGATACCTGCCGTCGCCCAGTCTGATAGACCCCCCGGAAGTATTCTGATTTTCGCTTTGTACGGCGCTTTGAAAGGCCGTGATCGGAATCCGGTAGTAGGCAAGTTTGTCCGGGTCTACTTCAATACGAATTTCACGCTCACGACCCCCTGTTACTTCCGCTTCAAGTACTCCTGGAATAGACTCGATCTCTTCTTCAAGATCGTCTGCAATCTCTTTTAGACGTGTAATTCCGCAGGTTCCGGAAAGAGAAAAGACAACAATAGGAAGCTCTGAAATATTTACCTCGAAAACAGATGGATCATCTTCAAGATCTCCAGGAAGTTCCTTTTTTGCTTCATCAACTTTGTCTTTTACTTTCTGGATGACGTCATCTATATCCGTACCTGGAAGAAATTCTATGTTTATCTGGGAAAGACCTTCGGAACTGGCGGAATGGATTTTTTTAACACGGTCAAGCCCTTTCAATTTTTTTTCTATTTTAATCGTAATGGACGTTTCAATATCGGATGACGAAACACCCTTATAGCTGGTGGATACAAAGACATTGGGAATCGTAATATCCGGTTCACTTTCTCTTGGGAGAATGCTGTAACAGTAGCTTCCGATAACAAGGATTATGATTGCCAGGACAACTACGCTGATCCTGTTTTTTATTGCTGTATTTGAAATTATCATTTCAAAATGTCCTTCGGATCCTTTACATTGCGGACTACATTTACTATTTCGCCGTCATTTACACTTCGATGTCCTACCACGATAACCTTTTCACCGGCCGTAAGACCTTTTTTAACCTCAACACGCCATCCTTCCAGCAGGCCGAGCTCAACTTTTCTTAAATGCGCCTTGTGGTCATTTATAACATAAACGATATTGCTGTTATTCCGTGAGATCACAGCATAAAGAGGAACGGAAATGCTGTTTTGCACTTCTTTTTTTATAATTTCAACACGTGCAAACATGTCAGGCAATATCTCTTCATTTTTATTTTCAAGCACAAGATCGAGACTATAAAGGCGTGCTTTTGAACCGGCTGTGCTTGATAAAAAGTATTTTTTCCCTGAAAATGTTTTCCCACCCAGGGCATCTATCCTGACATTAAAATCTGTTAAGCTGCGCACAGCAGCCACATCAGACTCGGGAATTCCGACCTGAACCTTTACACGATCCATTTGTAATATTTCAGCCACCGGGTCTGCAACATTCAGATACTGTCCCTCTTCTATGAAAATGTGATTAACAATTCCTGAAATGGGTGCTAAAATTTTACACCTCTCAAGATGCAGTGCGGTATTGTCCATGCCGGCCTTATAGTTTTCAGCCTGTGCCAGGGCATTATCCATCCGGGATTTGGTTGCAAGTTGTTCCTTGTAAAGCTTTTTTATACGCTCGAAATCGGCAAGTGCTACATCGTAAGATGCTTTTGCAGATTTAAAGGAGTTTTCATAATCACGAGAATCAATATAAGCGAGAACATCTCCCTTTTTTACTCTGATGCCTTCTTTTACAGTTTTTTTAGTGATTTTTCCACGAACCTCTGCGAGAATTTCAAGTTTTATCCAGGGCTTAATTATCCCCGGCAGGCTTAAACGGTCATGGATGGGCATGGGAACAAGATCAAGGGTGACTACATTCACGGGCGGACGGTCCATTTTCATTTTTGCCAGTTTGTCTGCTTTGATAGCCTCTTTTTCTGTTTTAATTCGCACGAAAAGCAGTGCAACAACAAGGAGAAGAAAAATAAGGAAAAGAGCAGGGAGTGCCCCCCATATTCGCTTTATCCATTTTTTCTTAACAGATTCTGCTTGTATATTATCTTTTTTATATTCCATGTTTAGTCGTCAAGTAAAAATGACTTGTACATCTTGCTTGTCCTTTTACTTGCCTCCTTATCTTTCCGTTTTTGTTTCCAGTCTGTCAGTTATTGTCTTTAAAAATGTTCCTTTTGCACGTTCTACATTTAATCCGGCCAACTGTTTGTTGTATATTGCTTTCGCAAGCTCGGTTTCCGATGTTACAAGCAGTGTGTTTGCATCCATCACATCGATGCTGTTTGCAAGCCCGTATTTAAATTGCTTTGAGACAGCATTGTAATTATCATTTGCAAATTTAAGCTGATCTTCAAGAGATTTTAAAACACTCATTTGAGTATGCAAATAAAGGTATGCATCTTCTACCTCAGTGGCTATCTCTTTGGATAAATCTTTCTCAGCAAGCTCTGCCTGTCGCCTTTTAGCCAGAGATTCTTTTATCTCGGCCTTCCTGAATCCACCGTCAAAGATAGTAAAATTAAGCATTACTCCAACTGAAATATTCTCATCGTTTACCATGAAAGAGTCCGGATCCTGATCGTATTTTTGATATAAACCTTCCACAGATACTGTAGGCCAGTATGCGCTTTTGGAGTATTTTGCCATATCTTCAGAAATTTTTATCTGAACAGCTAAAGATTTTAACTCCGCTCTGTCCAAAAGCGCTTCTTTTTTTACTGAATCCATATCATGATCTAATGAAAAGTATTTTTTAAATTCAGGCTTTTTGATTTCAAAATTTCCTTCAAGTCCCACTACACGCGAAAGAACATTTTGTGCCAGTCTTAATCTGTTCTTCGATTTTATAAGCTCTGCTTTTGATTTTGACAGTTCTGCCTGAGCCCTGTACAGGGCGGTTTTAGTGACCTCCTCTATTTTAAGTTGAACAGTAACGGCATTTTTATGAGCTTCCAGCCTTTTAACATTGGCCATCGCAATATCAATGGCCTTTGCTGTTTTGAGAACGTCGAAGTAAGCAGAAGTAACCTTGAAAAGATATGCTTCTTTAACAGCATCAAGGTCATATTTACTCTTTTCAATGCTGTCTTCTGCAATTCCTAAAGCAATGAGTTCTTTGCCGTTTAATGTAAATGACTGGTCGAATCTTACTCCCCAGGCTGTGGTCGATTCCGGTTGAATAAGTGTTACTGTATCAGCCGCCATTTTTTCCTCACTGTATCGCGTATAGTTTCCGAATGCCGAAAACCTTGGCACCAGGACAGAAAGGGCTTTTTCTTTTATTGTTTCAGTAATATAAAGATTTTCTTCGGAGATTTTAATTTTTTCAGATCGTTTTAATGCAAACTGATACAGGTCATCAAGGGAGTATGGTTTTTCAGGATGAGATGTCAAATCGCTTTCCTGAGCCCATAGATTTGCAGACCCGGATATCAAAAAAATAAATATTAAGATGGATGCATTAATTGTTCGCATGGTGTTTTTGCCTTCAGTACCTTAGGGCTTGCGTAAACTGGAAACTTATTTTCGGAGTCTACTTTGAATATAGAATAATATGAACTTGTAAAGAATGTTTGTTCCGGTTGTAAAAAAATGTAAAAAAGGTTTTTCATTGTTGATAATGAAAAACTCAGATAATGGAAAATTCAGAACTCTTGACCTATATGCGTATTTTCAAAGTGTTATGAAAGCTTGGTCGAAACCTTCTATGAAACCCTGAACTCCTGAACCTGAGTAAAGCTATGGATCTATACTGATCTCATGAATAAGGTTTTGCATGTAAAGATCAATTTGTTCTTTTAAGTCAAAATAGTTTTTAGAAAGAATGCTGTGAAGGCTGATCCCATCAATATAGGCAAGCAGGTTGATGGCAATCTTTTCCGCATCTTTTGCGATTTCGGGCCGAAAAACACCCTTTGAAATACCATCGAGCAAAGTGTCCACAACTATCTTTCGTATACCGGCATGCATATCCTTTATCAGATAGCGGTGTTTATAAAGTACGCCGTCTTCCAGCATGCTATGCTGTAAAAATTCCATAGATAGCCTGAGATCAGTTGGATCTGCAGGGTCGATCAGTTCTATGTTTGTTTCTGCAACTGCATGCAACCTGGCAACAGGGTCTTTAATTCCTTTTATGCGCTCTGACAACTGAACCACAAAGAAGGACATCCATTCCATAATGGCTGCAATAAAGATGTCCTCTTTAGCCTGAAAGTATTCATAGACAGTTCCTTTACCTATTGAGGCAGTCTTAGCGATTTGTTCAACGGTAGTTACAGCATAGCCTTTTAAGGAAAACAATTTCAGCGCTGCCTGCGCAATCTCTTTTGATTTTTGCTTTTTATCGACAATTTTAGGGGACATGAATTAATCTTTCGTAGCCGTTCACAGGTTTACCCGCCTTTGGCGGCGCCGTAGGCGACCAGGGTTCAACGTTCAGAGTTAGTGACAAGAATATAACTTTGAACCCGTGAATGTCTATCAAATAATTTTATTCCGACTGATCGGTCATATTATAAGGCAGATACTCAATGTGTCAAGAAAAAGGAGGAAATAATTAATAATACAACATTATCAATGTATTAAAATTGTTATTCATGTGCGTATTCTAATTAAAGCGACACATGACCGACTGGTCGGTCATTTATTATAACTTCCGGTATTATAACTTCCGGTATTATAACTTCAGGGTCGATTATCCAGATTTTCCTTGCATGAATTTCGATTCCACTATATTTATCTTCAGTTTTTAATAATGAATTTTTTCCTTTGTGTCTTTGTGACTTTTTGGCCAATAATTTGATCTTGATTTAAAATGAAAGGTGCGGTCTTTATGGAACTGAATACATCCGGAAGCAGGAATGATCTTGCCATTGACATTGATTCGATTGCAGCCCTGATTGTAAATACTCAGAGAGAAAGTGGGGAGATCCCCTGGTTCAATGGTGAAAAAACTGATCCGTGGGATCATGTAGAGGCCGCAATGGGGCTAAGCATCGGTGGGTATTTTGACGAAGCGAGACGTGCATTTGACTGGATGAGTAAAAAACAGCTTCATGACGGAAGCTGGTATGCGACCTATATAAATGGTGTACCCGAAGATAAAACCCGTGATGCAAATATGTCTTCATACATTTCAGCAGGTGTATTGCATTATTATTTAATAACAAATGATAAGCTGTTTCTTACAGAAATGTGGAAAACACTATATAAGGCCATAGAATTTGCTTTGAGTCTTCAGGCTCCGGGCGGCGAGATTCACTGGGCAATAAGCCCTGGAGGGAAAACAGACCCCATGGCGCTTCTGACCGGGTCCAGCTCAATCTATATGAGCATAAAATGTGCGCTGGCCATTGCAAAACAGCTTGGATATTCGATGCCTGCATGGGAAGAAGCGCTGGTGAAGCTGGGCAATGCTATCAGACATAAACAATATAACTTTAATATGACAAAATCCCGCTTTTCAATGTACTGGTTCTATCCGATACTTTCCGGTGCGCTTACCGGTGAACCTGCTCAAAAGAGAATTGACAAGTACTGGAAAAAATATGTTGTAGAAGGCCACGGAGTTAAATGTGTATCTGATGAACCCTGGGTAACCATTGCCGAGACTGCTGAACTTTCCCTTGCCTTATCGGCAATGGGGAATCATACCCTTTCTGAAATCGTTTTCAGCTGGATAAGTGATAAAAAGTTCGAAGATGGATCATTCTGGTGCGGATACACAGTTCCGGATATTACATTATGGCCTGAGGATAAGCTCACATGGACGAATGCTGCTGTACTGATGGCTGCAGATGCCATTTACGATCTTACCCCTGCCTGCCGTCTTTTTTCCCATAGGTTTTGGGAGTCTTACGGTTTGTCTTTATAATCAAGGTGACCCCAAATATCGGGAGTTTTCAGCCAGGGCGAGACACTCGATGAGCTGGATGAATATTACGGTTCCAGCCTTTTTATCGATTTTATTCTTTTAAGGTGTTTTTTGTCAAATGAATAAATGCTTGATATGTTTAATCTATTCATCAATGAAACAATATAGGCGTCAATAAAATCAATATTTTCATTTAGATAATACTCTACAGCCTTTTCCACAACTTTTCCATTAAGCACATTAAGCCCTGGTGTTGCCAGTATAGCTTCCAGATGTTCTGCTATTTGTACTTTATTAAGGTTGTAATAGGATTCCAGCACCCAAACGACCTCTGCCATTACAACCTCACACGTAATTAACCTGGCTTTGCCCAAGGCGGCCTTGTCTAAAAGTTCTTCAACACGGTTTGCTTTCTCAATATCATCATTGGTAAAGTATCGAATAAAAAGATTGGTATCTACAAAGTAAGTTTTCATTTCATCTCTTCAATAAATCTTTTACTTACTGCAGTTTTGGCATGTTGCCTTTCATTATCTATGTTGCCGGATATGGAAGGAATGCTTCCCCTTAGATCCTTTAAAGTTTTTACACGCTTGAGAACCAAACGATCGCCATCTATGATAAAATCGATCTTATCTTTAAAACTAATACTCATAGCCTCTCGAATTGTCTTTGGGATTGTAATCTGACCCTTACTTGTCACAGTAGCGAGCATTTTATCACCTCCTGAAGCTTTTTCTTTTTAGTAAGTATAGGTAAGAATTAGAGAGAAGTCAAGGAAATTAAATAAAGTAAGATAAGATAAACTGACAAGGAGAGACATTTGAAGAATGAAATCATATTGCAAGTTGTTTTGTTTTTTAAAGGATGTCCCGGTTAGTCCTCTACAGTACAGAAAACCGGCATAAGGCGGGGTGGCTATTTGCTGTCGTCCTTAATGGTGATTAGCTTCTTTCATCCAACTTTCTCTTAATCCATACAGGGTTACGACGCATGGGTAAGATGGCGACAATATAAGCAATTT
>JAUWOH010000160.1 GCA_030612225.1 Desulfobacteraceae bacterium | reverse complement strand
AACTTCTCTTTGATGCACCAAAGACTTCTGGTCACCGGGAAGTACATATTCAATCGGATCTTCGATGGTAATAATATGACGCTCATCGCGCATATTGATAGTGTTAACAAATGAGGCTAAGGTTGTTGATTTTCCGCTCCCGGTAACACCTGTCACTAAAATAAGCCCTGAACGCAAATAGCTAAAATCATTTAAAACATCAGGAAGATTTAAGCTTGCTAAGTCTGGAATATCAAACGGTAAAGGCCGGATAACCATAGCTGAACCGTCTTTTTCATGAAAAAGATTTACACGGAAACGACTCAAATCGTCAATGCCAAAACCCATATCCACATCATTCCCTTTACGAAATTCAGCTAATTTCTCCTCGGGAAGTAAGTTCTCGACCGCCTTATCCACCATCTCATTGGTCATTTTTTGTTCAGTGATAATCTTAAAGCCAGTGGCTGTCCGCAGTCTTACGGGGTTGCCTACTGATATAAAAATATCAGAACTTTTTATAGAAACAGCTTGCTCCAGGACTTTACGAAAACCCTCCTTGACAATCTTATCGAGGTTTTCGATTTTCGGGGCGTCTTTTGCAATCCCCGGCGCAGATTCTTGAAATCCTTGATCATAAAATTTGGCGCACAACCCGCAGCAATTATCAAATTCCTCTTCCCGGAGCATAATCGTATGCACACTCTTACCTGCCGGAATCAGGCTTGAGCATAGATCGCAAAAGGTATCTTTAATATTCGCATTAGGATTATCCTTACTTTTTTGCCGATTTGCTTTTATAAGCAACGAAAGGCAGGCAAAAGAGCAAAATTCAAAACGTTGCCCTTTATGCTCAACATAGATATAATTCGTATTAGCTTTATCTTTTGCTACGATACGCCCACAAACAGGATTGTTATGAACACAGGTCGCTGAGGTTGTTAGAATTTGCTCTGACATAAAGAGATCTCCTTGGCTTATATTGGTATTTAACACCTTTACAACAAGTTGTACAGCTTTTTCAAAATCATATCGTTTGGCCGTCCACGTTTAACGGCTTGTTGTGCGAAATATTCTATTGCAATATAATAGCAATAATTTGATTCTAAGCTTGACTTTATAGATAAATGTAATTACAATAATTACAAAATAACTTTTATGACATTTAAGGAGCAATACCCATGGAAAAACAAATACGTGTAAGGGATATTAAGCTGGTCCCTATTGGAAATTCCAAAGGAGTTCGCATACCCAAAGCACTCCTGCAAAAATATGGCCTTAACAATTCCCTTTTGCTTGAAGAAACAGACAGAGGACTGCTTATTCTGAAGAAAGAAGACAGTAAACTTTACTGGGAAGATACATATAAAGCCATGGCTAATGAAAAGGAAGATTGGGGCGATTTTGACGCAACACTTCTTGACGGACTGGAGGATGAAGACTTTGGATATTGAAAGGTACGAAATACATTATGCCGACCTCAACCCCACCAGAGGAAGCGAAATAAAAAAAGTGCGTCCTGTTGTTATAATTAGCCAGGATGAAATGAATAAATATTTAGAAACCGTTGTCGTATGTCCCTTAACCTCAAAGTTGCACCCACAATGGAGAACCCGACTCCAGATTAAATGCGCGAATAAAAAAGCCGAGATAGCCGTTGACCAAATACGCACTATTAGCAAGCAAAGATTGAAAAAGAAAATTGATAAATTATCAAAGAGCAAGGCCGCTCAATTACGCAAGCTCATAACTGATATGTACGGCGAATAGCTTTTTTACACAAGTTTCGCACCCCTTATCTACAGCGAAGTCTTAATTCCTAAAGAGTTGATCCGTATCGAAGGAGCAAAATAAGCTTCTTGACTTAATAAAAAAATACAGGTAATTAATGTCCATCATTTGATGGAAACAATAAGTGGGAGGATAATATGGAGACATACGATGCTGTCGTTATCGGTGCAGGTAACGGAGGTCTGACCGCCTCGGCGACGCTGGCTCGAAAAGGTTTGAACGTACTACTCCTGGAAAGGCATAATATCCCGGGAGGTGCGGCCACCAGTTTCTGCAGGGGGAGGTTCGAATTCGAAGTGGCGCTGCACCAGCTCAGCGGGATCGGGACGAATGAAAAGCCCGGCCCCCTGCGCATGCTCCTGGATAAAATAGGAGTGATGGACAAACTCGAGTTTGTTCCCATGGACGATCTTTACAGGGTGGTTGTACCCGGCGAGGTAGATATTACCCTGAAACCTGATCGGAACCAGATAGTAAAAGAACTTCAGCTGCTTTTTCCCAAGGAAAAGGAAGGAATAGAAAAATTCTTCGACCTGGTTTGGAAGGTTTTTTCCGAAGTGATCGGGGTGTTTTACTTCAAGGACCCGGAAGTAAGCCGCGAGAAATATCCACACTTTTTCCAGTACGTTCTTAAAAATCTTCAGGAAGTATTTGACCAATGTTTCACCGACCCCGTTCTAAAAACCATTGTATCTCCGTACTGGACTTACATGGGGTTGCCCCCCAGCAGTCTTGCTTTTGTCGATATGGCAGCCATGCTTTTTGTCTACACCGAATTTTTACCATACCACGTAAAAGGTGGATCCCAGGCCCTTTCCAATGCACTTGCAGATACTGTTCTTTCAAATGGCGGGACAATCAGGTTTAACTGTGGTGTAAAAAAGATCATCGTCGAAAATGACAAGATCAAAGGGGTGGTCACAGAAAACGGCGATGAAGTTAAGACCCGATTTGTGATTTCAAATGCCTCAAAGATTTCAACATACATCGATCTCATGGAACCGGAACATGTTCCACAAAAGATCTCTGATGAATTAAAGCAGTCGACCCTGGGCCAGTCCGCGTTCACTCTTTATCTCGGCCTTAATTGCCCTCCTGAAAAGGTCGGTTTGAATGCATCAACAAACTTTCTCATCGGAGATACCGATCCGGACAGGATATACGAACGTATGCAACAGCGGGAAATTGGTGAAGAAGATGGAATGCTCCTTACATGTTACGATTTGATCGACAACAGCTTTTCCCCGAAAGGGTGCAGCCAGATTGCGCTTGTCACCCTGAAATACGGAGATTGCTGGCTCAGCGTTCCTCCTGAGGAATACGCAAAAGAGAAATTCAGAGTCGCCGATTCCATGCTTTCGGCTGCTGAAAAGATTCATCCCGGCATCCGGGATCACATCGAAGAAATGGAAATTGCAACGCCGCTTACCCACATGCGTTATCTCGGCCACCCCAAGGGATCCATATACGGGTTTGATTCTTATCTTAGAAATTCTATGTTTTTTATTTCTAACCGCTCTGACATCAAAGGGCTTTATAACACCGGCGGATGGTACGGATCCAGCGGTTTTCAACCGACGCTGGAGTCAGGTGTAAAAGCTGCCAAAGCTCTCATCAGGGAATTTTCAGCACAGCAGGAGGGCGTGAAATGAAAAAAGAAATGATTGAACAGATAGATGGATATGGGGATATTATTCGAGAAATTGATGTATCGAGAAAATTTGGTTCAGCCTTTAAAGATGAAAAGGGAAAGGTAAAAGATTACATAAGCCACCTTCACCCTTCACGGATTCAGATGCGGGTACTTGACATCATCGATGAAACCGGGTCGACTCGTACTTTTCGCCTGGTTCCGGAAGATGCACCTTTGCCGCCGTTTATTGCCGGCCAGTATATAACGGTTTTCGTAGAAACCGGTGGTATACGCACGGCTCGTCCATACAGCATATCGTCTGCACCCAACCAGCGTGGTTATTATGAGATTACCATACGCCGTGTTCCTGAAGGACTGGTGTCAGGTTTCTTCCTTGAGAAAGTCAAGACTGGTGATGTTATCCAAACCTCAGGGCCCCAGGGATTTTTTTACTACAACCCGGTTATTCATGAAAAGAAAGTAATCTGTATTGCAGGAGGCAGCGGGATTACCCCCTTTATGAGTATGATCCGAGAGGTTGTCGAATGTGGTCTGGACAAGGAGATTCGACTGATATACGGCAACCGGTCTGTTGATGATATCATATTTCACAGGGAACTGACCAGGATTTCCGAGCAATTTGATAATATCTCCTATATCCCTGTACTGGAGATACCGCCCGAAGATTATTCCGGAAAACAAGGTTTCATAACCGGCGATATTATCAGGGAGGTGACCGGAAACACCCTGGACAAAACCTTTTTTCTGTGTGGCCCCCCTGCCATGTATGATTTCTGCCTGCCGGAACTTGAAAAACTTTCAATTCCGCGAAAAAGGCTGAAAAAGGAGATGTACGGCGCACCGGAAAATATATGGGAGTACCCGGGATGGCCTGAAGGGCTGAGCCAGGATGAAACCTTTTCCGTAATTGTGAACAATGGTAAACCCTTTAAGGCCCGGGCTGGTGAGCCTTTAATTAAAGCTCTTGAAAAAAACGGGGTTCTTATACCTTCCCTTTGCAGATCCGGGGAATGCAGCATGTGCCGGGTAAAAATTACTGCCGGAAAAGTATTTCAACCACCTGGTGTACCTGTACGTACCTCGGACAAAGTTTTCGGTTATGTTCATGCCTGTGTCTCTTTTCCGGTCACGGACATGAACATACACATCTGACATCTGTTGTTTAAGGAATCGGTGCCACAACCTGAGAAGAAGCAAAGAGCCAGGTTACAATCATGGCGTTCATGAAAGCACTCAGAAAGATCTTCCCTGTGATCTGGTAGAACCAGGTGGACAGAATCATGACAAGGGTTAACGTCAACATGATAAAAAACAACTCAAGAATAAAAACCACAAATACGCCGCCAGGTCCTTCGAACGGTATAAAGCCGGTTGAAAGAATGGGGATGTACTGGACAAGAAGAAAAAGAACCAGTGGTGTTATCAGCGCTAAAATATTGGATCTGGTCCAGAAAAAATAGGTTTTCAGCCAGGTTTCCTTCTGCGGTCTCCGTATCTGGCCATGAACGAATGTTGTCAGACCAATGAATCCAAAGAGGATAAACGGAAAATACAACAAAAACATCCCCACGCGATAAGGTGTCAGGTCGCTGACCAGGGGGTAGATAAACCTGAAATCCACCATGAACAGGTATTCTGACAGG
Organism: Desulfobacteraceae bacterium; assembly: GCA_030612225.1. Classification (GTDB taxonomy): domain Bacteria; phylum Desulfobacterota; class Desulfobacteria; order Desulfobacterales; family JAUWMJ01; genus JAUWMJ01. The sequence goes on along the minus strand of JAUWOH010000160.1, from coordinate 1,811 downwards.
ACCTCACAGATATAAAGAAAGGCAAAAAGAATCAGGCCCAGGAATACGGTTTTGATGATTTTCCCGCTGTCCAGAAAAAACCGGTCCGGACTGCAGGATAGGCCCAGATCGTATAAAGTTATTCCTGATGGTTTTGCTTCTTTTTTATACCAACGGCTAAAGAGAAGCAGTCCGAAGATATTGATCCAGACAAACCACCAGACAATGGCATCGACCAAAAGCATTGGGAAAACCGGGTCAACCGGTATCAGAAACTTATGAATCGCAAAAAGTGTCATAATTAACGGTAAATATAGCCACATTAATATTCCGTTTATCGTTGCATACTTGAAATATGATTTTAAAGTACAGGAGTAATTGAAAGGTACGGGTTCTCTGATAGAACCAAAAAATGTCGTCCTTAAAAGCAGCAGGCTGATTGGCATGGTACAGATAAAACAGGCGAGCATGGCTAAAAGCGTCATAGCCTCCTTAATGGGCCATGATTGTTCATATGGATCTGTCCAAAATTCTTTGGGCGGATTCAATGCATCTTTCATCCATTTGACAGCCTGGGCAATACAGACTTTATTATGACTTTCCTGGATATGGCTGATGCGATGGATAAAAACCTTTCTGGCTGTTCCTTTTGAAAAATCCCCGTAAGTCTTTCCGAATTCAGGTTTTGAATGAGGAAAGGAATTTCGCGTGGCTTCTGTCAGCATCCACTCCTTTACGATATCTTTTGTTTTGGTAAAAAAGTCCCTGAATTCATCCAGGTCACCAATGATCATGAGCATGTTTTTGGGAGTTTCAAAGGATGCCCGTTTATCATAAGCACTTCCGATTATAATGACTGCATTGATGGATGGATCTTCCAGGGCGACATTATAGGCAAATTTGGCTCCCATGCTGTGCCCCATAATACCCACTCTTTTTTGACAAAAGGCAAAGAACGAAGAAATTTCATGGAAGTTCTTGTGCCGAATGTATCGTCGAAATTCGGGTCGTCCAGATCGTTGGGCACGTCTGAATTGCCTCTGCCGATAGCGTCAATACCGAGTACGACAAAACCTCTCTTTGCCATTTCAATATTATAGGCATCGCCACTTTCCCGGTTGTTCTGGTAACCGTGAATAAACACAACACCAGGAAGAGGATTTTCAGGGGTCGCTAAATTCGGTCTGAACAGTTTGGCCCTCATGTGTTTGCCATTATAATTGTCATAATACACATTGGAAACACTGATTCGCCCAAAATCCGTTTGCACAAAGTGCGCAATAAGAACCGCCGCAACAAAAACAGCAAAACTGACAAAAAAAACACCCGTTATCTTAGCGTTTCCACCCTTTTGAAAAAGTTTTTCCGTGTTCATATTGCCTCCCGGTATCTTTATAGTTTCTACTCCCAGGGAAAGTATCTGGAATGATAGAATATAAGATGGGCATTTTTTCTTGTCAAGAAAACTGTACAAAAGTGTCTTAAATCACTCATGATCGCATTAACTCTTCTTGACAAGGATTGTGAATGGAATATATTCAATCGATTTTACAACAAAATAATTGAAGGGAGTAATCCAAATGAACGAATCAAAATCCATAAAGGTTGAAAAAAAAGGACATATCGCCTGGGTAATCATGAATAACCCGGACAAACGAAATGCCATGACCTTCGATTTTTTTACACAGATGGTTGAGGTGTTTACCAATCTTGATGATGATCCCGAAATAAGGGTGGCCATCATAAAGGGCGAAGGTAAAAGCTTTACAGCCGGAATAGACTTAGGAGCACTGGCGGGCCTGGCGCAGTCCACGGGAGCGGATTCCCGGGAA
>JAUWOH010000234.1 GCA_030612225.1 Desulfobacteraceae bacterium | reverse complement strand
CAGGTTCATCGTTTTCCCTCTTTGGTAACAGCGTTTTAAAATCCTCAAAGGTTAGGTCTCCACCTTCCCCTTTAAGCAGAGGCCATTACTTCTCCGCCAAGGCTCCCCTGTATAATTCAGCATACTGCCCGGCCACTTTCTCAATATCAAAACAAGCTACCGCTTTTCCTCTGGCCTTTATGCAAAGTCCTTTATGGCGGTTTTCATCAGGTAATACTCTGTTAATGCCGTTTCTTGATCAATGATTGGAGTGCGGCAAATACTTCTTCAACTGAGATTTTTCCGATACAGGGAACCGGATTGCCTTCTTCAACAAAATATCGGCATCGCCAATTACAATTAAAGCAATCCATTTGATGGATAATTGTAACAGGGAGCGGTTTTTCAGTTTTACTTTCTATATCATAAGGCATAAATCGCCCATAATGGCCGCCACCCAAAAGACAAAATACGGGCGTGGCAACAGCCGAAGCAATATGGACAGCGCTTGTGTCATTGCTTAATAAAAATTGAGCATCTTTAATAACAGCCGCCAGTTCAGCCAAACTTGTCTCACCAGCCATATCTACAACCGGAATATCCATGAGGGCAATTAAAGATTTGCCCAATTGCCGTTCGGTTGGCCCTCCACAAATAACCGCCGCAATACCTGTTTCATGAAATGCCAATGAGGCAAATTCAGAAAACTTTTCAACAGACCATTGCTTTCGTGTCCCTGATGCCCCCGGAAATAACACAAAATAAGGTGAATTATTTCCAACAGGGTTATTTATGCCTTGAACAACAGGTGTCATATCAGGCAAAGCAGCCTGGAATTTATAACCTAAACCCCTTACAAATTCGGCATTGCGCCTAAGCTCCATAAGGGGTTTTGGATTAGCTGGTATCAATTGAGTGTAAAACCGGTCACTAATCTTCTTCTCTATTGGCCGGATATTACTACAATCACCCACAGACCCAATCTTTTTTCGTGCCCCACTAATCTGAACGATTGCATCACCGTATAGAAACTCCCTGGAATAAGTGGGTTGTATAACTATATCAAAGCCAGCCTTGCGAATTTTTTTAAGTAGTCGCACTCGGTATGGCAGATTTCGATAGAAATTGCGCCTGTCTAACTCCCACACTTCATCCCAATAGGGAAATTTTTTGGCCATGCTGGTCCATATCTGGTTTCCTAATAGAATAATTTTTTTGTCAGGATAGATTTTCCTGAAGTGCCGGGCGGAATCAAGCCAAAGAATGAAGTCGCCAATGGCGTCGAGGCGTAGGATGAGGATATTATTTCCAGCTTCTTGTGGATGATAGCTAACTACAATAAAATAATTCAAAACCCATAAATAAATTTTATAAATTAGCCTTAATATTTTAAAGAAAATTAAATCAATTTTCATTTTATAGGACACTTAACGCTTTTTGGTAGTCGTTATATGCTTTCTTTTTAATTATCTTAAACTGTTCAGAATAATTATCGCCCTCATGTTTTAAATATTCATATTGTTCTAAAAGCCAATCCAAATCTGCATTATTAACAAACGTATGACGCAATTCAATTTCTTCCGACATTTTAACCCGTGAGTCGTTGCCGATCAGTACAGCAGGCCGACCAAATGAAGCAATTAGAAATGCACCATGAACCCTATTCATTATTCCAAATTTTGCTTTAGCATAAATTTTAATATAATCTTTATAATCAGATGATATAAATATATTTGCATTAGAATCAATTCGTTTTGCATTACTTACTTCGTCTTGATTATGGCAAACAAATATACACTTTTCAAATTTAGATATTTTTTTATAAAATCTCTTAAAATTGTTTTCCCATTTTTCAAATTCAATTTTTTGACCAAAAACATAATGGGCACCTCCGCTCATATAGTTCAAAGCCACATATTCAGGATTTTCTGGTTCGATATCAAACAATTCGCGGGCGAAAATTGAGGAGCAAGGAATAATCGGAGCATCAAAGCCCATATTATTTAAAACTTTTTTTGCAAGTTTATCTCTTACAGTGGTTACCTTGGTTAAATTTTGCAACTCTTTAATATAATCTTGGCAAGATTTGCAACTATCGAATTCAAATCCATCACTATCATATCTTTGACAAGTTCCAGCCGCCAAATTTAAAAATGGCGCGTTTAATGCTGTTTTCAAATAACGTCTCTTGATTAATGGCTTGAACCATTCATTACCATAACAATGTGGACCATTTGTTTCCGGATGACACCAATACACAGGAGCGCCACTTTGCACCAATATGTCAGCTTCTAAAACCTTATCCTTAGTTAGGGATAGCGGAAGAGCCCGATCAACATATTTCGAAAATCTATAATTCCGAAACCATTCGAAGCCATGACGCGCGGTAATCGGAGAATGCTTATGAATAAGTCCAAAGTTAAGTGCAGTGTTTTTAAACTTCTGCTTCAAAAGATAAATTATTCCTTCTCTTACGAAATCATCACCAACGTTGTGGTTAACTGTTGTTATTATTGATACTTTCATTTTACCCCTATCCATAAAACTGGTCTCAAAAAGGATTTGTTTTGCATCCTAAAAACCATTCTAGCTTTATTGATAAAGAAAAAAGCAATATGAGAAGCAACGAAAACTGAAAAAAAAGTTGCTATTGCTGCACCGTTGATGCCGTACTTTGGTATAAGTACAATATTCAAAGCAACATTCACCATTGCACCTGCAGTGCTTCTAATAGTCGCGATATATTGCAAATTTTCAGCAATAATCCAACGCCCATTTACAAAACCCAAAAACACAAACACCCCGGCCCAGATATGAATACTCAAAACACCTGCTGTCGGCAAAAAGGCATCGCCATATAATACCCTGATTACCCAGGGGGCAAGAAAGGTTGTGGGCAGGGCAATAGCCACGGCGAGCCAGACCATCAGGTCATAGAGTTGCTGCAATCTTTGATAGTAAAGTTCTTCGCTCTGTTTTTTGGCATTTATAATAGCCGGGAAAACAGATGACGTAATCGCCATTGGCACAAAATACCATGCCTCGCTCAATCTTACAGCAGCCGCATAATGTCCTACCTGCTCCGCTCCCAGCATCTCCTTGATCATGACCTGGTCTATCTTCATATAAATCGAAATGACCATTCCTGACAAGATCAGCGGCCAGGAATCCCTTAATAATACTTTTGCCGTTTGCCATCGCCATTTCCAGTGCCACACCTTGCCGGTATTTTGCAGATACATGGCGGTCAGCCCAACCGCTCGCACAACCGCATCAAGCAGAAAGACACAGGCAAACCAGACAAGCGGGGCCGCTATCCAGACAAATACCAATTTGGTTATTGAAGATATGACAAGGGAAACAATCTGGGCATACACCACATATTTGGATTTTACCTCTGCCTGATAATTGAAATCAATAACGTTGAATGCCTGGAAGATAACGGCAAAGGCGATGATAATAATCAGGATATTTGTTTGGGTCTCATTGTGGGTAAACGGGACTGCGGCGGCGATGCCTATCCACATCAGGATCGCGCCGCCTGCCTTTAGCCAGAAAGCAGTGCCAAGGAGTTCATCCCTGCGCTCCGGTGTCTTGACCAGTTCCCGAACCAGAATACCGTCTAAACCCAAAGTTGCCAGCGCCGTAAAAAGCCCGACAAAGCTGCCTGCATAGCTCAAAAGCCCGAACCGCTCCGGCCCCAGATACCGGGCAACATAAACGCCTACAAACAGCGCCACAATCATGCTCAATAAACGGTGCCCCATGAGCCAGGAGGTGTTGACAAAATAGCGTCTAAAGCCTTGTGAGCTGATGGCGGTCATAAGTTAATTCTTTTCTTGCTTCCCTATCTGCTGTCTGGGTACACGATCCCGATTTGATAAGGCTAAATCGGGTCATGTCCCCACGCGATAAGACTAAATCGGGTCATGTCCCCATGCGCTATGTCCCCACGCGTTCTTTGTGGAATTGCCCTTAGATACAGCTCCGCTCCTTGAATTACATCAGAGGTTGAGTTGAAGCGGCCAGATGTCAGGGTTTGGCCTTTATTTCTATTTCACGGGAAGTGTCTCGCTTAGATTGGCACAGAGGGCCTCTCTTTGTTTGCTTCCCAGATCAGTACACGGGGTCGTTTTTTCAATTTCGGCAACAGATCTTTGTATTCATTCCTGCTCAATACGAGGGAACGTATTTTTCGTTTAATATATCGTTCTGTCTTTCTGCTCAAGTCATTGAGATGATATTGATCAATATTCCCGACAAGCACAAGATCGATGATCCCGGTATCCTTTCCCTCCGCATAATCATCAATCAGGTAGGCCTCTTCAAGGTCGCCCAGTCTGTTGACGATATCGTCAATAACATGGTCAATGCCCATTACTTTGCTTACCATGGATTTTAGTTCCGGGAATAGCGGGTGTGCAGGATCTGCTGAATAATAGACCTGGCGGCCGTCTCTTTCGGATTTGAGTAATTTTGTCTGTGTAAGCTGATTGAGTTCTTCGCGGACCGCATTGGTGGATAAATTGAATTCTTTGGAGAGTTCCCGCAGGTATGCCTTTGTCCTGGGGTTGAAGAACAAACGAGTAAGCAGTTTTATACGTGTTTTTGAGGCTATGAGTCCCGCAAAGAGGTCTTCCATATCTGCACCATTATGAGTAGTCATTCTACTCATAACATAAAAAACCGCAGTGTCAAGACTTTTTTTTTGGGGGGGGCTGTCTGCGCTATCTGGGTACACGATCCCGATTTGATAAGACTAAATCGGGTCATGTCCCCATGCGCCCGACTACGGTCAGTTCTCGTCTGTTCTGTCAAACCTCAGTTGTGCTATCTGTTCGGACACAAGTCCTACCATGCGGAGTTCAGTGGGACACAATACTTAATTATTTATTCCCACTTATTTTGTATCCCTCAGAATTTTTTAAATAATTAAGTTTTGTGTCCCCCGACAACCAGCCTACAGCTTAAACAACCTGAGTAGTTACAGCCCAACTAATAAAAGATCAGCAATGCCCATATCTTTACCTTCGGCATAATCGTCGATCAGATAAGCGCTGGTCATTCCAGCGCATCTTTTTTTCTATGGTTGCTGAATATCTCACTCCGATCAAACCTCAACTGCGCCACCTGCTCAGATACAAGTCCCACCATAAATATTACAACGGCCACAGTCATCAGCATGGCAGCAGTTGGGCCATAACGTTCTCCCAAAACAAATATCTTAAAAAGTCCATAGCCAAGTCCCGAGAGAAACATGAGAATGCTGACCGGCAGAAACACCCTCATTGGAGCAAATTCCGAAATTCCGGGGAAATTCCGGAGAAATTCCGGGGACACAATACTAAATTATTGACAATTTGATAATCGGGGGACAGGATACATATTAAAAATCTGCAATTTAAGTTGAAAAGATACATGGGAAACTCTACGAAATTATCTCCAAT
>JAUWOH010000345.1 GCA_030612225.1 Desulfobacteraceae bacterium | reverse complement strand
TATTTTATTACGATCTTATGTTGATTGTCAAGAAAATGGATAAGCGCCTGACGGCAGCCTCATAACAAAACAAGCACCCTGCTTATCTGTTTCTTCGAGGAATAAAACGCCATCATGCTTTTTAACAATTTCGTGGCAAATATACAGGCCGAGACCGGTGCCCTTGCCAACCGCTTTCGTTGTGAAAAAGGGTTTGAAAATATCATTTCGTATAGATTCGTCGATTCCCGGACCGGTATCCCGGCATGTAAAAACAATCTGATGAGCATTTTCATCGAACCTGGTTGCAAGAAAGATCGTTCCTTTGTTGTCGGCAACAGCCTGAATCGCATTTTTAATTATATTTAAAACGACCTGACCTAAATTTGCAAAATTTCCCTGAATATCGGGCAGGTCAGGATCATAATTTTCAGATATTTCAAGATTGTAGTGTTTGTACTCATTATAAAGAATCCTCAAGGCATCAGTTACAACCATATTAAGATTGACCGGTTCCGTATAGTTCTGCGTTTGTCTTGAAAGGCCAAGAAGGCTTGAGACAATATCCCTGGCTCTGTTGAGCTCCTTGTGTGCAAATTTGAGATCGTCTATCAATTCTTCATCTAAAGTGATTTTGTCGGCCATTTGAACAAGATCTTCTATTGTGGATTGCACCAGGCTGGAAACACTTGTCAGAGGGTTGTTTAACTCATGAGCTGTGCCTGCAACAAGCTGACCGATTGCAGCAAGGCTTTCCGAACGTATTAACTGATCCAGGGTTTTTTCCTTTTCAATAAGAGCATCATTTAACTTGGCCGTTCTTTCCCGGACTATTGCTTCCAGATTGCGGTTAAGTTCATCAAGCCGCCTGTATGAATTAGCATTTTCGATTGCCAGAGCAGTCTGGCTGGATAAAGTTTCGAGCAGGTCAAGATCTTCCTGAGAAAAAAGGTCTCCGGAAAGTTTTTCACCTAAAACAATAAATCCGCTTAACCTGTCCTTAAAGATCATGGGGAGTATGATCTCAGCGTCCAGTCTATCCATATCTGAAAGGAGAGACTGCGCTTTGGTACCATATTTTCGCTCTGTTATACGCTTTCTTTTAATCGGCTGGTGATGTTCTCTCATAAAGTTAATAATGAAAGATTTGTCGAGACCGGAGATTGATTGTGCGGAGTTTATATGTTTTTCCTTAGATGAATATTTCTTAAAACCTGTGCCGGAAATATCGCGCAAAAAAAGGATACAGTGTTCTACCTGCATTGCTTTGAAAACCGTCTGTATGAGAAGCTTTGCAATTTCATCATAATCAAGGACGGATGCTATCATCCGACTTACCTGTTTTATAGTTTTCTGGTAATCGTATTTTCCCTTGGAAAAGATATGGTCTATAACGGTTTGAACTTTTGTTTTCAGCGGCCCGAAAATAAAAGCAACAAAGAGAAATAACAGTATCGGAAAATAGAAGGAATCTGAAAAGTTAAAGTTTTTAAACACCTTGTCTGCAACAATAATAAGAAAAGCATAAATGCAGGTAAGAAAAGCTGTAATCAAAGAATAAAGAAGACTTTTTTTGATCAAAGTACCCATATCGAGCAGATCATGTTTGAAAAGCCCTACGGCAAAAATGATAAGCAGGATAAAGCTCATATTGCCGGGCGGATAAACTGAATAACCAAGAATCGGGAGGGCATCCAGACCGTTTATAAGTCCCATGATTCCAAAGCCGGCAAACACATACTTAAGCTTGTTTTTCTGGATGCTGCTTTTTTCACGCCGGATTGAGGTGTTGATTAAAACGAGAATATAGATGGTAACAAACATGCCTCCGGCTCCAAAAAGAGGATAAAGCATGCCCCCTTTTGCAAAGAACCCGAAAAAATGCTTCTGCATGGATTCTAAATAAAGGGGTGTCGGAATGAGGCACACAAGAAAAACTGAATAAGCATAAGTCAGGTAAACAAGCCATTTTCTATCCGGCGTTTTAAGATAGGTATGGAAAAATTGAATAAATACCGGCATTGAAAAAACTATAAAAAGGTGATCTATACGGCTGACCAAAAGAGCTGCTTTGGCAGATTTTGTGTTGAATGCAAAAAGAATGTCAATATTAAGAAACGATCCGAATATGCAGATGATTAAAAAGAGGATGTTGGCTTTAGTCCAGTGCCCTCTGACGATTGTCAGAACAACAAGACCGAGAAAGCAACATAAAGTTAATAGAGGAGGAATGCTGTATAAATTCATATTGCAGTTTCAAGCATTTCACGGGCATGGTCAAGCGTTGCCTGTGTAATTTTTACGCCGCCAAGCATCCTTGCGATTTCTTTAAGGCGGTCTTTTTCGTTCAGGGGGTTAATGGATGTACTGGTTCTGCCGTCTGAAACTGACTTTGATATGCAAAAATGCTGGTTAGCAAATTTTGCAATCTGGGGAAGATGAGTGATGCAGATAACCTGATGGTGATCGGCAAGGGAAGAAAGTTTTTTCCCAACAACTTCAGCTACACCTCCACCGATCCCGGCGTCCACTTCATCAAAAACAACGGTTTCGACGGAATCTGTTTCGGCCAGTATAGCTTTCATGGCAAGTACTACCCTTGAAAGTTCACCTCCGGAGGCAATACTTGCCAAAGGCTTAAGCGCTTCTCCTATATTAGGGGCAATCAGAAAAGTTGCTCTATCGAGCCCTGTTTCAGTTAAAAGATTTCCATTTGCTACAAGATGACTGTATGATTTTTCGTCTGCAGGTGTATTTTTTAGCGAAATTTGAAACCGGGTTTTGGACATCTCAAGAGAGTCCAGTTCAGTCACAACCTTTTCGGCAAGGGCTTTTGCTGTTTCTTTCCTTTTGCCGGATAGCGTTTCAGCCAGTTGAACGAATTTTTTATGCAGCAATGAAAGTTCTTTTTCGGTATCAGCTATTGTGCCGGATATATTTTCAATTCCTGAAAGCTCCTGTGAAATGGAATCAAGGTGTTTTAAGACAGCCTCTATGGATCCACCATATTTACGTTTCAGCCTCTGAAGAGTATCGATTCTATCTTCAACGACTTCGAGACGCTTTTCATCAATTTGTATGGTTTTAAGATATGCTCTTAAACTTTCAACAATATCTTCGAGATTAAATGTAACGCCCGCCACACCTTCGGCTTTTAAAGTGAGTTGTGAATCTATCCTGCCAGCCTTTTCAAGATTCTTTTTAACCTCAACAAGTCGTTCAACGATTGAGCCCTGGGCTGAGTATACCTCTTCAATACTGCCGTTTACAGACTGGTAAAGTGCCTCACCGTTTTTAAGAATGGTGCGTTCTTTCTCCAAGGCGGCATCTTCCCCTAAGACAATTGAAGCTTCTGTGATTTTATTTTTTTGGAATTCAAGCAATTCAATATGTTCAGCCTGTTTTTCCTTTGTTGAAATAAGATTGCGCAGTTTTTCTATTTTAGGAAGTATTTCATGAAAGCATTGAAAGACCTCTTCCCGCAGGGATAGCAGACCACCGAATTGATCGAGAATCAAAAGATGCTGGTCTTCTTTTAAAAGCCCCTGGTGTGCATGCTGGCCAGAAATGCTTGCAAGATTTTCTGTAATTGAAGTTAAAATTTGCATGGTAGATAATCGGCCGTTGATGTATATTCTGTTATTGTCACTTTTGGATATGAGTCTTCTGACCAGAAGCCCTTCAGATGCATCGTAGCCATGTTTCTCCATGATGTTAGCAACATCGCTTTTTGGGGCAATTTGAAATAAGGCTTCAAGTTCAGCTACTTCAGCCCCTGTGCGGATGAGCGTTGCCTTTGCACGGCTGCCTAAAAGAAGATTAACTGCATTTAATATGATGGATTTGCCGGCACCCGTTTCACCGCTGAGTACAGTCAGGTTGCCTGGAAAGCTGATATTTAAATCATCAATGATGGCAAAATTTCGGATGGTGAGTTCTTGAAGCATA
>JAUWOH010000450.1 GCA_030612225.1 Desulfobacteraceae bacterium | reverse complement strand
TCCTTCAATTCCTATTATACTCTCCTCGATCTTGACACATATACCCTCCTCAATCTCCTCAGGGCTCGCCCCAGGGTAAACAACACTCACATTGATCATGTCCAAAGAAAACTGTGGAAACATCTCCCTTCGCATATTCATCACTGTAATAAGCCCGGCAACAATGATAAAAATCATGATAAGGTTTACCGTAACCCGGTTATTTATTGACCAGTTTCCTAAGGCTTTCATGAGTCCTGTTGTCTGTTTTCCTTATTAATTCTGACCTTCATGCCGTCTGCTGGATCTGACACAGGCGTTTTAATAACAAGGTCGCCGTCAGATAGCCCTTTATCTATAAACACCGAATCCTTAAATCTGCGCAAAATGTTGACCGGCCTTATCTTTAAACGAGTATCTGTCATAATATAGACCACATCACCGGTATGAACCACATGACGCGGAAGCACAAATACCTGCTTTATCTTTTTTCCTTTTATCAATGCAGTCACAAACATACCCGGTCTTAATTGAATGCCGCTTTTGATTTTATCTTTTACTGAATCCTTGTCGATTTCCACAACAATGGGAAGCATCCGTGTCTTTTCATTCATCTGCGCCTTTATCCTCGCGACCCGTCCTCTCCATTTATGGGGGCTGTTATAGCCTCTAAAAATTATTTCAACATCAGGCATGGCATCTTGCTTTAAATCGGTTACAAACCACTTGAGATCTTTTGTTGGTATCCGAATCTCAACATCAAGGGCGCCGTCTTTGTAAATGCTGCCCATATATTGCCCTGCATTTACATGCTGCCCCTTTTCAATACCCTTTTCAAGAACCCAGCCATCAAACAAAGCAATAATGCTTGTTTTCTCAAGGTCGAGTTTTGCCTGGCAAAGCATGACTTTTCCCATATCAAGCTGCGCTTTAAGCTGCTCTTTTAAAGGCTCTGTCAATGCCGCCTGGTTCTCAAGCCCCTGCAGGCGCTCAAGGCTTGCAAGATACCTCTGCTCTGCCTGATCGAGCGTGGTTTGGGACACCACATTTCTGGTGGAAAGTTTTTTCAATCGGGCAAAGTCGGCCTGGGCCAGGGCTGTATCAGCCTTTGAAATTTTAATGCTGGCATCAAGGTTTTTTATCTCCTGTCGCAATTTCTTCATCTCGACTTCGGTTTGCTTAATCTGTATCTTTTGCCTGTCAACTTCAAAGCTATACTTACGCGGATCTATCTTAATCAGAACAGCGCCCTTTTTGATAAAGGATCCCTCCTTAAAGGATGAATCAATATCAATTATCTGCCCTCTGATCTCTGCTACAAGTTTCAGCGTTTCCCTTGGCTTAACTGTGCCATAACCATCTATAATCATATTCAAATCTTCAGATTTAACAGATAAAACCTCAACAAGGCGCTCTGCCTCCGTTCTAACCTGGCGCTGTGCTTTGGGTCGCAGAGTTATAAGCAGCGCCGCTATAGCTACAGACAAACCAAGAACCACAACAACCCGCATTGATTTGAACATAAAATCTTTTTTCATTATCTAACTCTCCGGTAACAATTTAGTTTCTTAGCAAAAAATTAAAAAACAGTCACGAAAAACAGAAAGCACGAAACAGAAAAAGTTTAAAGTGAACTTAAGTTTGATGAATTCGTAAAAAGTCCAACATACTTCTTAACCGTCATTCCGGCGAAAGCCGGAATCCAGTCTTTTCAAGTAGTTGTAGATCATCTGGACTCCGGTTTTCACCGGAGTGACGACTTTTTACGAGTTCATCAAGTTTTACGTTTGGTTGACAAATATTCCATTTAATCATATTGCTCATAAAACTATTAAAAAATACCGCATTCTTAGTATGTTATATTTTTTCTATAATATAAAAGCTGTTTTTAAACAACTGAAAAGGAGACCGGTATGGCAAATGGAACCGGATATCAGGACAAACCGTGGCTGGCTCATTACGGAAACAAGGTCCCGGAAACACTGGAATACGAAGAAACACACATTGTAAAGTTTCTTGAAAGATCGGCAAAAAAGTTCCCGGATCAAACAGCGCTGAACTTTCAGGGATACAAGGTTTCATATCGTAAGCTCAATGATATGGTAAACCGTTTTGCTGCCTGCTTAAATGACTTTGGCATAAAAAAGGGTGACAGCGTAGCCATCCTTCTCCCGAACCTTATTCCCTGCGTTATCAGCTATTACGCCATATTAAAGATAGGCGGAATAGTTGTCATGAATAATCCCCTTTATTCAGACAGGGAACTTCATCATCAATTCAATGATTCAGACTCAAAAGTTCTCATCACCCTTGATCTGCTTGGCAACCGGATGATAGATTTAAGGCCGAAAACAAATATAAAGCAGATTATTTATACATCTATCGGCGATTATCTGCCCTTTCCAAAAAATTTTCTGTTCAAGCTTGTCGCCAAAAAGAAAAAACTTGCCGCAGATGTTAAATCTGCTGATAATCTTTATAAATGGAAGGATGTTCTGGCAAAATATTCTTCAAAGCCACATCCTGTGGAAATCTCTTTTGATGACGTTGCAATGTACCAGTATACCGGCGGAACAACCGGTGTTTCAAAAGGTGTAATGCTGACACATGCAAACCTGAGCAAACAGATA
>JAUWOH010000391.1 GCA_030612225.1 Desulfobacteraceae bacterium | reverse complement strand
ACATCAACAACATCGCCGTTGAAAATCTCTATTGCATCATTAATAAGCGGGTGGCTGAGCGCTTCCTTTTTCAGGTGATTATCCCGGTCTTTTTTATCCCTCGTATTATTATCTAGTTTTTCAGTTATAATAATTTTCATGTTTTTTGAGAAAAAATCTTTACAGATGTTTTTTAAAATCGTCATGTTTTTATTGCGTCGTACCATATGAGCATTAAAAACGTTACCATTTACTTCTATTTCAAGGCTCTGGTCGTTCAGGCTTTTTAAGGTGCACTTTGCAAGGTTTGCCGCAAGGGAAGGGTGTTTTTTTGATATAATTTCAAACAGCCTGTTCCATGTCGCATCAAGATCATCGAGCGAGTTTGAAATTGTGGTCGCCCCTTGGCTTTCTATCCCTTTAATATCCTGTTGCCTGTCTGGTATATTCGGAAGTTTATCATTTTTATCTTGTGGTTTATCCTGTGATTTATCAGGTGATTCAATTTTACTTTTTTCAGGGCCATAACGGGCCTGCGTTTCAAAAAGCTCTTTTCCTTGAATCGGACCTGTTTCCTGCCTTAGCGTGTCGAGCTTATCTATCAGCTCATCAATGGACAGAGCCGGTTTGATCTGAAACATTTTGATAAATGCCATTTCAAGAGCGAGCTTCGGTTGGGCTGAAAATCTTATTGTTGTTTCTTCATTAAAGAGGATATTAAAAACCTGGTTTAAATAAACTTCGGAAATGTCCTTTACCTGATTTGCCATCAGGTCAATTTCGTGGACAGGAAGATCGACCAGTTTGCTTATTTTTTTTCCCATTTTAACGACCAGCAGATTTCTGAAATGTTCTACAAGATCTGAATATACCTTTTTTATATCGTGGCCATGGACGTAAATGTCATCAAGGATATCAAGAATAGCAGGAATATTTCCGCTCATAATGGCTGAGGAAATGGCAAAAAGATTTTTACGGTCTATGACACCAAGAATATCGACTATTCGGTCATTTGTAATAGTTCCTTCAAGACAGGCCATAACCTGATCAAGAAGGCTTAAGGCGTCTCTCATGCTTCCGTCGGCTTCACGGGCAATAAGTTCCAGGCTTTCTTCTTCAATATCGATACCTTCTTTAGAGCAAAGAAGCGACATGTGCTTTGATATCGATTCCAGGCTTATCCGCCTGAAATCATGCTTCTGGCAGCGTGAAAGAATAGTTATTGGAATTTTATTGGGTTCCGTAGTGGCAAAGATAAACATGACATGGGAAGGTGGCTCTTCAAGGGTTTTTAAGAGCGCATTAAAGGCTGATGTGCTGAGCATGTGAACTTCATCTATTATATATATCTTATAGAGACTGTGTGCAGGCATATATCTGACATTTTCGCGCAGTTCCCTTATTTGATCTACTCCGTTATTCGATGCACCGTCAATTTCAAAAACGTCCACAGCTCTTCCCGAGGTAATTTCGTTGCAGGATCTGCATTCATTACAAGGGATCGGCGCAGGGCCTTTTTTACAATTCATAGCCTTTGCAAGTATGCGGGCTACTGTTGTTTTACCTGTACCCCTTGGACCTGAAAACAAGATTGCATGGGCAACCCGGTCTGAGGAAATTGCATTGGCCAGGGTACGGGTAATATGGTCCTGCCCAACAACCTCTTCAAATGTTTGTGGGCGGTATTTGCGTGCAAGAACGAGATAGGACATAGAAAATATTCTGTAATTTTTTTTGACAGGATTTACAGGATATTCAGGATATTTTTCGCCTTTCCTGAAGAAAGGCAAAAAAATAAATAATCCAAATAATCCTGCGTGCCTCGGCATAGCGTAAGCGACGCCGGGTTCATCCTGTCAGATATTTTTTGGCGGAGAGAGAGGGATTCGAACCCTCGGTACCGCTTTTGGCAGCACACACGATTTCCAGTCGTGCTCCTTCAGCCAGCTCGGACATCTCTCCGTGAACAGATAAGTGTCTAAAGTGACTAAAGTGAACTAAAGTGCCTAAAGTTATGGCTTCGCTTTGCTCCGGTCTTTGGCGTTGGCCACGCCCTGGTAAGACATCTTTTTTAAAATAAAATAGACAGAATTCCTTAACTTTAGTCACTTTAGTCACTTTAGCTCACTTTAGGCTCATTAAAACTGATGTATTCGATAACCCCTTCGAGGGGCAAATCATTGCTACGTCTTTAAATAGTTACCTGGCGGAGAGGGTGGGATTCGAACCCACGATCCCGTTTCTAACGGAATACCGCTTTTCGAGAGCGGGGCCTTCAGCCACTCGGCAACCTCTCCTAAACATTTTATAAAGATGAGCCAGTTTCAAAACGTTTCAGTTTGTTCAAGGTCAAGGAAGGCGAAAATTTTAACCACAGGAATACATGGAGTATTTCGAGGATTAAAATTTGAGCCTGTCGAAGCGAAGCGTAGATCCCGCTCATCGGGGACGCAGAGATTGGACAAAATGGGACGTTTTGAAATTGGCTCGGATGCTTTCAATATAATTTTTTATTTGAGCATGTCAATAATCTTATGGAATCTTCTCAAGGTAAACGCATTTGAAAAAATAGAACCAGAAGGAATCCTTTTAAAAGGAGGGGGTTAAGGGTTTTTTCTTCAGACGATATCTTTTTCAGTTAGCAGACTATATCGCCGTGACACTATATTTATGATTTGATGGACAGATTATCTTATTTAAGGTTATTGTAGGGCAGGTGCTTAATAAATTCGATAATTGATACTGGATTAAGGCGAAAACATTTTTTCTACTTCTTGTGTATAGGCGCCATTTTTATCGTAGATTATAAGTGGCGGGCCAATCTTTAGTCCCGGACGTCCACCTTTTATTCCTTCCACCAGGACCAGTTTGGCTTCTGTTTTAACACCCGAGTGAATCGTACGAAGAAATTTCGGTTCAATGTTTGCAGATCGCAGGTGAGTCAGCAGGTCGGTTATACGTTCGGCTGAGTAAATGGTAACGAACCTCCCGGCGGTTCGCAGAACACGGCGAATTGTGGCTGTAATATCATCAAGACAGACCTTGATTTCATGTCTTGCCACTGCGCGTTGCATATCAGGATTTATTCTTCCGGATTTCGCTTTCCTGTATGGGGGATTACTTACAATAAGATCTACAGGACCTGAAATCATATTATTTCTCAGTTCTTTCATATCTTTGCAAAGAATGGTTATGATGTCGCCCATGAGATTTTCTTCAACATTGGAGCCGGCAATGTCGGCAAGTTCTTTCTGCACTTCGATTCCGAAAATTTTTAAATTCGGCTCTCGATAGGCCAGTATAAGTGGAATAATGCCGCAGCCTGTTCCCAGGTCAAGCACCTTATCTCCAGGACGGGGTCCGGCATGCCAGGCCAGCAAAATCGAATCGATGGAAAAACGATAGCCGGAGCGATCCTGTTTAACCTTGATACGACCATTTAAAAATGTATCTGGAGTTTTAGATTTCATAG
>JAUWOH010000337.1 GCA_030612225.1 Desulfobacteraceae bacterium | reverse complement strand
TCTTTCCCATTATATTATTCTCCTGATAATCGATGAATTCGTAAAAAAACAAATTCATCAGGTTTTAAGTGTTAAGTTTTATGTTTTAGGTTAATGATATTGTCTGTTTTAATAGAGACTTAAAACTTAAATCCTAAAACTTAAAACGTTTCGTAAAAAGTAGTTTTTGACTTTTTACGAAACCGTCATTTCAAACATTCAATCCTTTTACCGCATCTATAACCTCTTCAGGAGTAGGTATATCACCCCCGCATTTTCCATACCACGAAACAGGAAGTTTTCCCTGAAGAGACATACTAACGTCCTCCACCATCTGCCCCATACTCATTTCAATGCTTATCACAGCCTTGCAACCCTCCTTTAGCGCAGTTTCTCTGACTGCCGCTTCCGGAAATGGGAAAAGGGTCTGAGGCCTTATCAATCCAACCTCAATCCCTTCTTCCTTTAATTGATCAATAGCTGTTTTACAGACCCTGCTCATGGTGCCGTAACTTACAATCAAAACCTTGTAATCAGAGTCTGTATTATACTTTTCGTACCTGATTTCTTCTTTTTTCATCCGTTCATATTTTGCTTTAAGAATCAGATTGTTATCATTTAGCTGAGTTGGATCTAAAAACAATGACTTGACCAGATTGCGTTCGGTACTCTTTCGAGTATCCATGCCGTTTATGGCCCAGTCATCCTTGTTAGACGGCTCAGATTTCAAATGATCAGGAAACTCAACCGGTTCCATCATTTGTCCGATCAAACCATCACCTAAAATGATAACCGGATTACGATATTTTTCTGCCAGGGGAAAAGCCATCATCACCATCTCAACTGCTTCCTGAACACCTGCGGGAGCCATAACAAGCAACCTGCAGTCACCATGCCCGATCCCTTTTGTTGCCTGGAGATAATCGGCCTGCGAAGGAAGGATACCGCCCAGACCTGGGCCGCCACGCATAATATTAACAAAAACCGCCGGACACTGGGCTGCTGCAATATAGCTGATAGCTTCACTCATAAGACTTATCCCCGGGCTTGATGAAGTAGTAAAAACCCGTTCTCCTGCTGCTGAAGCGCCAAAAATCATATATGAAACAGCTACTTCGCTTTCACCCTGCAAAAAGTTGCCATTAACTTCCGGCATACGGCGGGAAAGATATTCGGCAACCTCTGATTGGGGAGTAATCGGGTAAGCAAAGTAGTTAAGGCATCCGGCCCGGATTGCCGCCTCTCCGATCGCTTCGTTTCCTTTCATTAATACTTTACCCATTTTTTTCCTCCATTTTTTCCAGGTCTGCCGCACCTTCAACAATCTCGGTGATTGTTATCGCCATATCAGGACACATGGTACAACACATGGCACAATAAATACAATCTTCGGGTCTTGCCTGATACACAGGAAAATAACCCTTGGTGCTTACCTGGTCCGTAACTTCCAAAACGTTCTTGGGACATACGGTTACGCACAAACCGCAACCCTTGCATTTTTCAATATCTATATGATGTTCATATGCCATACAGTATAACTCCTTTCTAATCAGCTTAATTTAACCGCCTTCTTCCACGGCGGCACAAGTTGTCTTTTTATCTGCAAAACAGGGCATGAAAAACGGCTTACATCGATTTCAGTCATCAGGTTTGATGGAACTGTAATAAATTTTAAAGCCAGGCCACTTTCCTGAGATAAAAGCTTAACAAACTCGTATCCGCTGTATATATCTTCAGGCCTTGTTTCATCTATTAAATTTGAATTACCGATAATCCCGTTTATGGTCATTTTAGAAGCAGTTTCAATCTCATTGCGCATTTTAAGGCAGCCTTTCACCGTACCGGTAAAAGGTCGCAAAGGATTTACAACCTGAAGCATGTGAACAGATTTGCCATTGAATGCATCAGCAAGAGTTGCCAGGACTGTGGCGCCCGCATCATCCCCGCCCGCATCAATAATAGTCAGCTCAACCGGATTTTTTATCAAACCGGCAACAACAGGACTCAGTATGGGAAGATCCGCCTGAAGATATTCTTCCGGAGGCAACGCTACACCGATTCCAATTTCAGAAAGCTGACTACGTGCCTCACGAGTCCTGAAATAGGGATTAACCAGGTCAAGATCTGCAATTTTTACGTCAACCCCTGCACGCTTTTTGTTAACTGCCAAATTTATGGAAACTTCTGTCTTTCCGCTTCCATAGTTCCCTACAATAACTACAATTCCTTGAAGGTCAATTTCCACAAACCTATCCCTGTTAAAATAAACGTACTAAATGCCGGATATTAATAAAAGGATCAAATAAAGCATAACCGCAATTATTTATTTTCTCTGCAAATTTTTGTCAAGCTTTTCACTCACCTTTTTTAAAATACTTCTCATGTTTTTTGCTATAAATTGAAAATTGATGATTTTGTAAAAAGTCTGACATCACATCCTCTAACGGGAGGGACTAAGGGAGCGGATATAAACAACTGAAATATCACCTTATTCGTACTCACCCTTTCACCTCAAGGCATAAGCGCTAACTTAAGAAAGCAGGATTTCTCGTTCGTCATTCCGACGAAAGCCAGAATCAGAGCCTTTCGATGGCAATAACTTCCTTCGTTTGGTTTTCCTCCAGCTTATTCATCCTCCTGGTAAAAGATTGTAGCCCCTTCCATACCGTTTACGCCAGTTTTTCACCAAGGTTCTGGATATTCTTCAGCCAAGTTTCTCTTTTACTCTCTTTTGAATGTTTCACCGGGCCGATGGAACTGATTTTCACCGGTTTGACTCCACAAAATTCCAGGGTTGACTTTTTCATGGCATTATGACCTGGGCGTTTGTAGATCCACCGGTAATACCAAGGCGGGGTATCCATAGTGACAATGAGCCGCGCGGACTTTCCTTTCAACAGTTTATCCCACCATACCGAGCCTTTTCGATATTGGAACCCGAATCCGGGTAGAAATACCTTGTCGATAAAACCTTTTAACAAAGCCGGCATAGTCCCCCACCAGGTTGGATAGACAAATACCAGGTGATCAGCCCATTTAATCAGATGCTGTGAGTCGATTAATCCCTGTTCAAGTTCAACCTTATTTTTGTAACCAAATGGAAGATTGGGATTAAACTCTATCTCTCTGATTTTAATTTCTTTAACCTCGACGTTTGCGTCAAAAGCACCCTTTTTATAAGCCTCTGCCAGCGCATCGCAAAAGCTGGTTTTATCCGGATTACCCTGAATGATGAGTATCTTTTTCTTGTTGGTTTGATTCGTCACAATTTAACCTCCTTAATGGTTATACCCGTTACATGCCTTCGACTTGATTTACATTCTAAGTTTGAGCAAATAATATTTGGATCATCGCGGATTTGCGTGATAACTTGGTTTGATGTTAAATATCCATCGTTTTTGGTTTCAGGTGTCAGGTTTCAGGAATGAGCCTCAAATGGTAGTCGCGTTATTTACTATAATTTCAGCAAGTTTTTGTGGTTTGATTGGCCGAAACGCAATAGCAGAATACTGAACACTGACACCTGAAACCTGAGTTTTCGAAAAATTGAAATTATTTCACAATAATCCTCGATGAGCCTAATATTTTAAGAAACATATAGCCATGTTCCAATTCTTCTTGCGGCAGTAAAGCTGCCCCAGGCCAGTGCACCTATAAGTCTATCATCCCCTGTGATGTGGGTAGTGAATGCATTAACCACCCCTTCATCAACCTGATATGGCGCCAGTGCGGTCAGCAAAACGAGTCTCCCAATATCTTTAGATTTTTCGTCCAGCCCGCTCATAGCCTCCTCAACCCAATGCCGACCGAGTTTGGGGTCCTTACCATCCCAAGTCTGCACATGTTCTATGACGCAGTCACGTACGTCTTCCGGAATAATTTTTCTACCGGCTTTATTAACCACTGCCGCAAAACGTGCAAAGGCGCCAGCTATGTTCGGTGATGTCTTTGCCCAGGCTAAATCGGCAGGCAGCTCGCTTTTGGGTAATAATTCCAATGACATTCCTAATGGTTTTGAGCGATGAATAGCTCTTGAGAAAAA
>JAUWOH010000123.1 GCA_030612225.1 Desulfobacteraceae bacterium | reverse complement strand
AAGCACAATGTGCGGTAATAAGATATTCAGGGCTTTCGCCGGCTCTTTGCATTATGGATTGCTTGGTTTCTTCACATAGCAGGCCTCTTGCAAGATGCCTGTACCACTGATTTTTTATCTGGCCGCTGAATATTTTAAGTCTTTCTATCGCCTCATCTTTTCTACCAATTTTGTTAAGTATGCAGGGTTCCAGCAAACCAATACTTAAACGTCCTGCCCTTTCTCTACCTTTAACTTCAAGGAAAGCCCGGGCATACTTCAGGGCAAGATCCCATTCTTCGTTCATAGCGCTGTAATAAGCCAGCCCTACAAGGATAGCTTCATTAATCTTAACGATCTCCAGGATTTCTTCTAATACCTCTCGCTTATCCCTTGGAGCTATGGAATTTAATTTAAGTTTGGCAATAAGTGGTGCAAGCTTTTCAAGTCGTTCTCTTTTGAGTACATGACCTTTTTTTAACGTCTGCAAAAATCTATTTATACCAGTTTGATATTCAATCCTTTTGGACTTTTTTCGTAAAGATGCAAATTTTTGCTTTTGAACCTGTTCCAGCTTGGCAATAGAAAGGAAAAAAGGCCAGCTTTCGTTGTTAGATGCCAGAACAGCCTTTTTTAGAAGCCTCTCGGAATCCGCCAGGTCTCCCTGTTTTATGCGAATAAGGCTTATTATGTAATAAAGCCAACTCTTCTCATCTTCGGAATACCCCCCTTTGACGGCTGATTTTTCATCTACGAGTCTTTCCAGAACCTGTACGAGATAACCGTAAAACTCAAACGGTGATCGCCAGTCCAAAGCTATTAATTCCTGGCGATAAGTACTCACAGCCGATCGGCCTTTTATCCAATCGATTAAAAAAAGCATTAACCTTGCATTATTATTTTCCGTATCCATTGATAAGGCTTGACCGAAAAGATGCTTTGCTCCCCGGTAGTCCTCTGAACAAAAATGCATCATTCCTGCTGCCATAACCAGCATAGGATCAAAACTTACCTTTAGTTCCTTATCGGCCAGCTCTTTAGCTTTATCCCATTGCCCCGTACGGGCTAAATCGGTAATCTGTTTTATTTTGATATCAACGGATAGATCCAAAACGCCGTTCCATTTGGTCTGTCCGGCTTTCAATTCATTAAGAAAGACCGCAGCCTTGGTTATGGGCAGTACCATCCCAATATCCGGCAAAAGAGTTATTACCGGCATGGGTCCAGCGGTATAGTCCACAGCCACTTTTGAGGCGATACCTATAACCTTGCCACTGGTATCGATAATCGGCCCCCCACTGTTGCCCCTGTGTATTGAAGTGTCAACCTGAAGCAAGTTTTCAAATGTTCGGCGTACATGCCCCCTCGTCACACTGACGTTAACTGTTTTTGCCTGGGTGCGGCTGCCGAGAGGAAATCCCAGCGTAATAATCGGTGAAAGTTTTTGAATTTTCAGCGCTTCCATTTTATAGTCAATGGGCAGAGGTTCCAGTCCTTCACGCAGACGATCCACTTTTAGGACGGCAAAGTCATCCTTAAGGGGAGATTTGATAAGTTGCCAGGTTTTCACCGGCGGTTTTGCAACTCCGGCTATGGTCAGCCGAGAAACTCCATTAGTGCTGTAAGCCGATTCAACAAAATAAATATCTTCTAAATCGGGGCTGCCAGGTAAATCAGGCAAGCGTTTAAAGGCTTTTTCCCCTTCAAACCATAAAAAGACTCGATATCCAAAGCGAACAGGCCTTTGAAGCTGCCTTAGCCTGTTAATAAGTGCATAAAGGTTATTGTCCTCCAGCCATGGACAGGCAACATGTCGATTCGTCAAAAGGTAGCCTTCTTTATCCACCAGAAAGGCAGTTCCTTCGGTTCGATTACGGTAAAAATAAGTTTTCCCGTCTTCCAGCCAGTAGTCGGATAGAACAAAGGCTACTGATGAAGCATACCTGTTGGCGAAATCTTCAAGGATCGCCTCGCTATTTCGATTTTTGAAAGGGAAATAGAGCCACGCCAGTATACCAAGCACAATGAGCAAAGCCATAATAAGCACCAGAAGGCTTATCATTTTTTTAAGACCTCTGATTTCACGTACCGGAGACGGTATTGTTTCAACCTTCTTATCTATTATCTGCGATAAGTTTTCAGCCACCTCTGCCATAGACTGTGGTCTGAGATCAGGATCGTCAGCCAACATAATTTTAAGCAGAACCTTAGCATCATGGGGGAGCTGCAATTCATCAATTTGGGCTTGAAAATCTTTGATTTCATAGTCAGCAGCAAGAATTTCTACGAACACTTTTCCCAAAGACCATATACCACTCCTGAAATCGAGTGGACGCTGGTTAATAATATCCGGATGGCCGGCAAGAAGCTTCTTTAACATTGGAGGAGACTGATCAATTTGCGGATCAAGAAATCGGGAAACTTTGTAATCTATTTTAACTTCAAGATCTTCCTTATCGTCCTTGATTATAATAAGGTCATTTAAAATAAGGTGGGGGATAAAATGCCCTATCTGGTGAAGACCCTCGAGAATTGATGCTATCTTGTAAAAAAGTTTGAAAGCTGTTCGATAATCCTGGAGACGACCGGAGGCCAATAAATTACCCCAGGTCTCTGCTTCAACCCATTCGCTGACCCTGTACCAAAGTCCGTCGGAAGATTTGCGTATTTCCAGATGCCTTACGAAATAATTTTCCGGAAGCTTCTTAAGTTCCTCAAGCTCCTCTTGAAGCCGGTCAGCTATCTTCTCATCGACTCCGGATTGGGGCGTGAAAATGCGAATCATTACCGGATCATCCATGCCTTCTTTAACAGCACGGCATAGTATGCTGGAGAAGCCTTCGTGTAGGACCTCTACAATTTGATACTCATCTATATATTTTCTCCCTTCAACAACTTCGTTCCCGCAAGAAGGGCAGGATAAGATCTCTTCGGCCACAATCTGGCCACATTTTTGACATAATTTCATAATTATAAGGTAAACAAATATGTGAAAATTATCAAGAAATAGCTTTTAAAATTTTTCAGGTAGTGAAGCCGTAACCGGTGCTAAAAAAGCGGAGCATTTTGGCATCCGTGTTGACGGCTTGTTATAATTCTTCGGAATGTCCCACTTTAAGGTAGAAGAAAAAGCTTGACAAACCGGATTTAATGTTTTATATTGTCCCATAACACGGTAGAAACCTTAAGGGGGACAATATGAACATAGTTAAAATTTACGAATTATTTCCAACCAATAGCGATTGTATTTCCCATATTGAAAAGGTTAAATGGGGTAATACTCCTACCTGTCCTTATTGTAAATCTCCTAACCAAACACCGCTGAAATGTGAAAAAAAGAGGTATCATTGCAACAACTGCAACACCAGCTTTTCCGTCACAGTTAGAACTATATTTCATCATACACACTTACCCCTTCAAAAATGGTTTCTTGCCATTTCTATTATTATCAATGCCAAAAAGGGTTTGTCTGCTCGTCAATTAGGCCGGGACCTAAATATTAATAAAGATACGGCCTGGCGCATGGCTATGAAAATACGCGATGCAATGTCACAATTTGAACATCGCAAACTCTTAACCGGAATCGTTGAAGCCGATGAAACATACATCGGCGGCAAACCACGTAAGGGTAATTCAACTGGTGGAAGTGGCAATAAGCGTGGTCGTGGTACTAAAAAGACTCCCGTTGTCGGTATGGTTGAAAGAAATGGCAATATAAAAGTCAGATCGTTCCACAACAAACCTCTTACATCTAAAAATCTTAAAGCTCTTGTCCGTGAAAATGTTGACATTAAAAACTCAACTCTTTTTACCGATGAATACAAAGGCTATTTTGGCATTAAAAATATGATGCCACATAAAACCATAAATCATACAGTTTGGTATGTTGACGGCGAAGTCCACACAAATACAATCGAATCGTTTTGGGCGCTTTTAAAACGTGGAATAGTTGGCCAGTATCATAAAGTTAGTGCTAAATATCTCCCGAAGTACATTGACGAATTCTGTTATCGATGGAACCATCGAAAAGATGAAGCCGCCGACATTTTTTCATTGACCCTTCAAAAAGCAGTGGGGCGATAAAAACCAATAAAACAAAGGACCAACTTAAATTTTAGTATTATCAATTAATTAAACATATTTTTAACACACAAACACCATGGAAGGGGACCAACTTAAATGGATAAAAGAGTTGCTAAACCTATTGTTACACACCACGGCGATTGGGTCATAGATAAAGAGAGTAATATTACAATAGAGTGTTATGTGACCAATGATAAAAAACGAATACTTTCCTTGCGAGGAACAGCAAGGATGCTTGGACTAAAGGGTGCTGGTTCAACAGCTATTGCTAGAAATTTAAACTCTATGTGGATTGAGCCATACTTGACGGATGGACTAAAAGAATGGCTAAGAGATATTAAAAATGGCAATATTAAAAAAATAGGTGGAACCAAAGGAGCCAACTTCATTCCATTAGAAGGATCATTATTCGTTGATATATGCAAAGCATATGTAAACGCTCAACTGGATGGATTGTTTACAGATAAAAAAAACAGGGTTCTGCCAAGATGGAAAAAGCAAAACCTTATAGCGCATAAGCTTTATGGTGTAATGTCTGCATTTGCCAAAGTTGGAATTGTAGCCTTAATAGACGAGATCACAGGTTATCAGGAAGACCGTGACCGTGACGAACTCCATAAACTGTTATCTGTATATTTAGCAGAAGAGAGGTTGGCGTGGGCAAAAATGTTTCCAGATGAATTTTACAAACAAATTTATAAATTAAAAGGGTGGAAATATCCAACTGGAAGTACTAAAAGAAGTCCGCTTGTTGGTAAAATTACAAATGAAATTGTTTATAAGCGACTTCCAGAAGGTGTTTTGGGGGTACTAAAAAAACGCAACCCTATCAAACCAGATGTAAAAAGGCGAAGATGGAAACACCATCAGTTTTTATCTGAAGATATCGGCCAACCAGACTTGAGAGATCATTTATTACAAGCAATTGCATTAATGAGAGCTTCTTCAAACTGGAATGTGTTTATGAGACTTCTTAAACGGGCACTTCCCAAGTCTGGGGACCAAATACCGCTGGATATCGAAGACCCAACAGAAGACTACTAAGAAATAATTCGCAAATTGTCAAAGAACGAAGCTCGATCTTGAAAGATCGGGCTTTTTTATTGCATTAATAATACCGCATGGTATAAATACAAAAACCTATAACGAAAGAAAAAGTTCCTAAAAACCATCCAAATAGCAAGGATAGCATTTTATGGATGCGTTTAGTATCATCGCTGGGGGAAGTATCGCCATTGTCGCTTCTTGTATTGGCGCCATGATCGCCCACATCTTCAGCGAAAGCAGAAGCAGTCGAAAAGAGTTCAACCAAGCCGCTGCCAATTTCCGTGCCGACTTTATTCAAGAACTCAGATATCTTGATTATAGATATTCGCCCAACAGAAGGGATGCCCCAGGTATCCACAAAACCCTTACTACTGCTTACAATAGACACGAAATAGCTGTTATTAAGTTTCGTTACTTCCTGAACTTCCAAGAAGGTGTTGGCTTTGATAAGGCATGGAATGATTACTGCGACAAAAAAAATGGCAAGCCACGCTTTATGGTCTATTCTGAACCGGATAAGCTTATTGATAAAACTAAAACGCAGAAATTCTACCTTTTTCATCTTGAAAAGCTCCTTACTTTTGCAAACTTTAAATAAATTATCCATATAAAGGTGTAGCCGTGCCAACCTATGCATTATGGACACTTATTGTCAGTCTTATTCTTCTCGCTCTTGGACTGTCTTTTAAGCTCTCGCAAGCGCTTTTCTCTTTCGATCTTGCAAAGGAGGAAATCAATCGTTTCGTCCAAGAGCTTGCGCTCATCAAAAACCATCAGGAGGAAACCGTCTCTGGCCTGCCAAAACTCAATCCTGCTGAGTTTAATAAAGTTTTTGAAGAATATAGGGACCAAATTAACCACCTTAGTCAAATCGTTTTAGACATGAAAACACCAACAAAGTATAATGCATATCTTAAAAAGGGTGCAAAAATGACACTCGGATTAGCTAAAGCGATAGCAAATGGAGATATCATTTTTAAAAAAGACACATAGTAAAAATAATTTATTCATAACCCTCCTACCTTAAAGTGGGACATTCCGTAATTCTTTAATCTTTAAGGAGATTAATCCATCTTTGTCGAGCTATTATTTTGTTTTCATAATATTGTTTATCTTTTTCACTGCAAGTTTTTAGTTTGGACTTAAAAGCTTGGATATTTCGTTTGCAGTTTTTCAAAACGTAATCTTTTCTGGTTAGTGCGATTATTTTAGCTACACTGGTTCTGTCCTCTGGATTAAAGAAATCAGGTTTTTTTTGACAATCAATTTCCCATGATCTAAGTGCTCGTTGAGCAATAGGCTTTATCATGGCGCTATTTGGGAATTCCTTTAAAAAAGTCATTATGTTATAGTAGTTTATTACGATGTCTTCTGTGCCGGTTCTCCTCATGCCAAATGGATGATTGAGAAAGTTATCACATTGCAGAGATAAAAATCGTTCATAAGAGGCATTATCTTTTTCAGGAAGATAAATGCTGACGTATTTAGTCGGAATTCTCCACAGCCCAACGGGTGTCTTTATTATCAGATCTAATTTATGAAGTCCTGGTGTTCTCGGTATAATTCCACCTTTACCAAAACTATGATACCAGCTGACACCTTTTTTATCGCCACTACTAAATCCATTAACGAGCATTTTCTCTAATTCGCTTGAAGAATATTGTCTTTCATTTAATAGTGATTTATTAGAAAAAAGCACGTTTGAAAAATTTTTGTCGATTAACTTTTCGTATAGATTGTCTTTAAACACAAGTTTTACTGAAACTTCTTCGTAGGGTAAAAAACAATCTCTGGCCTGGTTATTATTTTTGAAGTCCAAATAGACTCCCGGCGGAAGTGGATTTATTCTTTCAGTAAGATTGGTCATCCCTAAATGTTTCGTCTGACATCCGATTGCCAAAAGGCAAATTATCATCATTAAATTTATTGTCTTCATAAATTTTCCTTAAAATTATAACGCTACGCATAACCGGATGTCAAAAGCTGCAAAGCAAAGCAGCTTTTGACAGTCCGAATTTATGCGATTGTTATGAATTTTTCTTTTTTCTTAATGTCTTTATGTCAAGTTCATCCTTTTCTCTGCCAGTTGACATTTTATTCTTGATGAGCTTGTCTAAAGATATAACAGGTATCTTTAAACCTTCTATTTCAACTATAATTTTATCCTCATCGGCTTCTTCATATTCAACTCCATCAATTTTCGTGATGATATCAATTCTACGAGGAATCACACCGATCTGAAAAATGATGCCCTCCATTGAAAAACCATCGATTTTAATTTGGTCAAGAGGAGCACCGAAACTTGCCAATGCCTTGTATAATTTTCTTGAATTAATATCATTTGGTTTTACCCAAATATCAATATCCCCGGTGGCTCTCGGATATCCGTGCGCCCATAGATCACATGCACCGATTATCATGAAATCAACTTGTTCTTCTGATAATAGTTATAACATTTCTCTGTAATCTTTGTTTAACATCTTGTCCCCTTACAAATGCCCAAGTGTCTTTGGTAATTTCCCAAATCATTGAGATTAATTCAGGTCTTTCCGCCCGAACATACCCATCGTCTATATCTTCATCCATATTTATTCTTTTTACTATCTTTTTGTTCATATTCATTTCAATATTTTCTCCAGTATATTTTAGAACACCGTGGATATGCCGATGAAAAAGCCAAGAAGATATTGGCTAAAGGCACGTATAATAAAGAATTGAGCAATAGAATAAAAAGAGCCACGGCTTTTTCAGCCGGTCATCATCCGCTTGTTATTTTTGTATTACTCACATCTCCCGAAATTGCAAAACTTCTTCAGGAATATTTTTATCTACTGCTACAAAAGTTCGGGATAGTCCCTTTTTAAGATTTTGTCTTGCCAGATTCTTTAAGAAATAATTTAATTCC
>JAUWOH010000428.1 GCA_030612225.1 Desulfobacteraceae bacterium | reverse complement strand
AATCGTCAATCATAAATCATCAATTTTGACGGTCTCGTAAAAGTATCACCGATGGCTAAGTAGAAAGTTCCATATACAAGGCGCAGTAGTTTTTCAGAGACGAGGCAATACATGTAGTATGCCGAGTTTCTGAAAAACTGCTGCAACGCAGTAGATGGGACTTTCTACGACGCCATCAATTTTAAGACCGGTTTTACTTAACAGAAGTTTCGATTTTTAAATTGTACTTTTCTATTTTTGAATGCAGGGTTGGCCTGGAAATTCCAAGGAGCTTTGCGGCACGTGAGCGATTACCTCCGGAAAGGATAAGAGCTTCGCTTATTAAAATACTCGCTATGTTGTCCATGCACGAATCAAAAAGATTCTTTTCGTTTTTAACGCTTAGGGCTTCTCTCGCCCATTTTCGGACCACCTGGTCTGTGGTTTCATCAGGTAATGTGCCCAGGTTTTCACCGCTGATAGCCTGTGCGATTTCTTCAGTATGGATCGGGGTCCCACGGTTGAATATCAGGGCTTTTTGAATTGCATTACCAAGCTCTCGAATATTGCCCGGCCAGGGATGCCTGGTGAGTAAATCCATCGCTTCTTTAGTTATTCCCCGATTATCCATTCCTAGTTCGGATGCATAGCGGGAAATGAAATATTCGGTCAAAAGCGGTATATCGCTTGTACGTTCACGCAGGGGAGGAAGTAAAATGGTGACTACTTTAAGGCGGTAATAAAGGTCATCTCTAAATCTGCCTTCATTTAAAGCCGTTTCAAGATCCCGGTTGGTAGCTGCAATAATTCTAACATCCACCGGAATTGTACCCCTCCCTCCGAGGCGTTCTATGCTTCTTTCCTGCAATAATCTCAGGATTTTAGCCTGTATTGAAAAAGGCATATCACCAATTTCATCCAAAAAAACAGTCCCTTTATGAGCCTGTTCGATCTTTCCCACACGGCGATGGGATGCACCGGTAAAAGCTCCTTTTTCATAACCGAACAGTTCACTTTCTAGAAGATTTTCCGGAATTGCCACGCAGTTGATCACAAGAAATGGTTTATCCGCGCGAAGGCTGTATTGATAGATAGCCCTTGCCACCAGTTCTTTTCCTGTACCCGATTCCCCCCTGATAAGCACTGTGGCATCAGTTGATGAAACTCTGCCGATGGCCTTGTAAACATCCTGCATCGGCTTGCTGCGGCCTATAATAGCTTCTTTTGAAGCCTTTTCAGGTATAACGTCCATCTCCACCGGAGTACGCATAAAACGACCTGCCTCCAGCGCCTGACCGATAAGTGTCAGCATATCCGGAATATCAAAGGGTTTGAGCACATAGTCGAATGCTCCCATTTTAGTGGCTTCAATAGCAGTTTCGGTTGTACCGTAAGCAGTCATAATAATTACAGGAAGCTTACCTTCTATTTCGCGAATAGCCTGGAAGGTTTCCATTCCGCTCATTCCCGGTAAACGTATATCCAGAATAACCAGGTCGGGAGATTCTTTTCGTATTATACCAAGGCCTGCCTCACCTGAAGCAGCGCCTTGGACATTATAACCCTCCTGGGACAAAACCTTGTGAAAGCTTTTTCTAAGCTGATCATCGTCGTCAATTATCAGAATGCTGCTCAATGTCCGACTCCTTTACCGGAAGTGTAATAATAAATGTAGTTCCTTCACCTTCTTTTGACGTAACATCCATCCAGCCTTTATGCTCTTCTACAATTCGGGTGGCAATGCTAAGCCCCAGACCGGTTCCATCCTCTTTGGTTGTAAAAAAGGGCTGGAATATTTTCTCTTTTATCGATTTGGAAATTCCAGGACCATTATCGCTAAGCCGGATAACAGCTACCCTGCCCAGCGGTTTTACAAAAGATTTTTCTTCATAAATGACAATTTTGCCTCCTCTTTCCATGGCTTCACATGCATTCATAACAATGTTGACAAGAACCTCCTTTAACTGCTCAGGATCAACCTGAATTTCGGGAAGTGGTTGACTGCGTATGATTTTTATGGTGACATCATATGATTTCAAACGATGTTCCAGCAGCTGTATTACAAGATCAACTACAACAGACGGACTTATTTGCTGCATTTTCAGCTTTGGGGGCCTGGAAAATTCAAGAAAATTCTGGACAATATTATCAATATGGCGGATTTCTTCGGAAATTACTTCAAAATCTTCCTGCTGAGTTGCAGTCAGTTCAAGGGACCGGTCCATAGAGAAAAGACGCATTTTTACCGAAGTAAAAGGGTTGCGTATGCTGTGGGCCATGCCTGCCGCCAGCTTTCCGACAAGGGCCATCTTTTCAGCCTGTAACAGGTGCTCACGGCTTTTTTCCAGTTCGCCGTGGGTTTGGTCTACATCTTTAATCAGACTTCCGACACTGCGGCTTAATGCTTTAATTTCATTGTCTGCGGGGTGTTTGAGGCCTTCTCTGTCAGCCGCAAGCGCTAACCTTTGAACAGGACCCAGGATATGGTTAATCATGACAAAAGCCAGAAAGATACCCAGAAAAAAAGCAGCTGCAACTGCAGCCACAGCTATATATCTTAGCCTTTCAGCCTGAATACTGCTTTCCTTTCTGGCATGTCTGATCCTTTCGGTATGGATATTTTTGTATTGTTCACACAAGGAAAGAATTTTGGGAAATTGGTCGCGCACCTCTTGGTGGAGTCTTGCACCGGTTTCGCGTTTCCCGGCTTTATAGTATGCAATTACACGGTCTTTGTCGGCAACATAACGCCTGTACTCTAATTTTATAAGGTCAACGGCCTTTTTCTGCTGTTCACTATCGGCAAGATTCCTGGCTTCAGTGAGCTGCTCATTAAAAGCCTGCCGATATTCTCCCAGTTGCTTTAGCCAGTCAGGATCACCATCAATAAAATAATAGGAAAGAAATCCTTTTTGATTTACGAGGGAGGTTGCCAAAGCCTCGGCCGTCTGGAAAGCTGTCAGGTCCTTTTTTGTAATAGACGTCAACAGCCTTTCCATCCGATAGGTATACCATACCATGACAACACCACCGATCATGGTAATAATAACCAAAGTAGCTAAAATTAAAAAAATACGGTTGCGCAGG
>JAUWOH010000206.1 GCA_030612225.1 Desulfobacteraceae bacterium | reverse complement strand
CTACCTCACGGTTGACTCTCCGAAGTGTCTAAGGCAGTCCTGGCAATACCTATCAAGCTGTTGACATGAGTGATCTCTCCATCAAGGTCCCGCTTTTTTGCTTTTAGCTTCTTCTTTTCTTTCCAGCCTGAAGGCATCTGCCCGTTTAGTTTTTCCAGCTTTACCCGGGCCACCGCGATCCTATCTTTAAAGCCTGCAATGTCTTTCAGAATAACTTCATCTGTTAAGGCCATCACTTCCATCCCAACTGCTCTTTGACCATCATAATCGAAAGCTCAAGCATCCTGATTTCCTGATTAAGCCATTCGTTTAGCGCCTTCATTTCCTGGGTCTGATCTTGCTCTTTTAAAAAAGCCTTCAAGTCTTTTCCGGTTTGAATTTTCTCTTCCAGCTTATTTATTTTCTCTTGTCTCTGTGTCATAGCCTTGCCCCCGTTTAAAAAGTTAAATTATCGTTCATATTTGAAAGAACCCTTTTTTAATTAGAAAGCTCTTTCAACGCGTACTCAAGAAGCAATATTGCATCGGCTTCATTATCGTCAACCGGGTTCCAGCCCCGTTGTATCGCTGCTTGTACCATTTCGTCTTTACTCGCGCGTCCGTTGCCGGTAGCAAACTTCTTTAGAGTTGCTGTGTGTATCGGCATGGTTTCAATACTATGCGCCGCTGCAAAGGCCAGGACTTCTGTCACAAGGCCCACACAACACGCTGTAGCCGCGCCACCCCTATGGTGTGCCTGTTCAAATGCAATTACTTCAATATGACCCTCAAGAAGTTTCCACATCTCATTTAGCCATGCTCTACACCGCAAGAATCTCATCCCGACCGATTCACCCCTTTTCAAAGCAAACTCGATCACGCCGGATCGTCGATCATGGATGTTTGACGCCCATCCGGTTTTTGTGGCCATATCCAGTGATAAAATATTCATTTAAAACCTCCTGATAATTTTTCGCTTTTTTTTGCTTGGCCATTTTTTTCCCGATTTTTCCCGATTTGAAAACCGTTTTTAAAAGCTTAATGGCCTTTTCCTTGTTTCAGGTTTAAAGTTTCATGTTTTAAGTTGCAGGTTAAAAGATCCCTATTCATGGTAATACATGTATACGTCAACGGAAACGTTGCCCTTAATTGGAATTTTACTTTTTTCATTAAAATAAGCCTGAACCTTTGATAAACTTACCTGTACAGCCATTTTTTACCCTTTTTTATGGTTACGGTTTCGTTGCCCTAAAACAGTAGTTATGGTTACGGTTTCGTTGATGTGTATGGTTACGCTTACGTATGCGATAATTATTTTTTAGGCTTGCAAAATCCACGTTTAATATTTTCCCTTTTCCTGCTTTCAAAGACTGTTCCTGGTTGCCAAATAATATAATTCGTAGAGAGAGAATAAACTGCCTTGTCCTTCCTGAATGCACCGCCTGGATGAACGATTGATAGAAATCCTTTCGCGAGTAACTGGTCTATAGCTCTTGTCATTTTAGGCTGTGAAATCCCAAAATCGTTCTTAAATTCCACGTAAGTGATATTCAGGCTTTCACAATTCATACAGGCCCGCTTCTGTTTTCCCTTGCGGCCTTCCATCTTAAATTGCCTCTTGCCTAAAACCAGGGTTAAAAGTTGAGGTGCAAAACCCTTAAGCGATAAATAAGCTTTCGACTCAAAAAGTTCTCGTTCAATGAAAGTCCCGCCTGATTTATATTTTTTCGTCATCTCACCCTCGGAAAATTGACCGGTGACACACCGAGGGATATGCCATCTTTTCACTGATTACAGCGCCGGCCAAAGTTATTTAAGCCAGTCCATTATCGCTTAAAAGAAAAGGATTATTTTTTAATCCTCAATCTTAACACGATTGTCATCAATGAACTTGTCCAAAACTTCGACCTCATATAAGCAGCGCCGGCCAATTTTAACAAACCCCGGAGGAAGCCTGTGATACCGGCGATTGTGCATTGTTTGAGGTTTTAGACCGATATACTCCGCGGCGTCAGCGTTGTTTAAAAGCCTCTTTTTTATTTCATTTTTCATACCGTCCCCCCAAAAATTATTGGTAAAGTAAGTGACCCACAAAAAAACATATAAAATTATTATTATCTATATATAGTCGCAGTTAACCTGTTGTCAAGAATATGTAACATAATCAGATACATAGACCAACTATTCGGGACAAAATGCCGTTTTTTAGCGATTAGTGTCTTTGCTAATATTTTCGGACGGGAATTTTCTTGTTTTTTTTGATATTTTTTTCGAGGGTCTGTTTTTTAGCGGCTTTTATATGTTTTCAAGCAGATACATTAATATGCCTTGGGGAGAGGGGGGGGTTCTTTTGGTGGGGAAATTAAACTCTTTTATGTTTGCTTTTTTGCAAGTCGTGCGAAAGAAATACTGTAACTGCCTAATGAAATATTTATCATCGGGTTTGATACATTCATCCGGCAGGTTGCTATCTTCAGCAACTCCGATTTCTTTTCTGGTTGTTGAATCACAGAGACGCAGTAGTTTTGCAAGAGCTTCAATTGGAGAAATTCCTTCCTGGCCAGAATTGTCTTTTTTTCTTAACACAACATTTTCATTGTCAACTTTTAAAAAGCCTGAACCCGATTTTAAAATCATTCTACAAGTAGTAAGATGATACGCATTTTCATCGTCGAGACCGGTGAGCCTTAACAGTTTCCGAGCCCTGGCCGCCGTTGCCTGCTTGTCTTTTTTTTCTAATTTCTTTCGAAGGCGGTCGACGTCCAACGGTCCGAATTCGGCGGGGCCTGGTTTTTCCTTTATCTGTCTGTCACCAGTTTCCCTGACCTTTTGGTATGTTGCTTTGTCAAACCGCCTTCCTGACCTACATTCATAGGATAATAGGCCCTGATTTATAAAATATTCCACAGCCCATCCTTCGCCTCTGTGAGCGGCTTCAACAACTTTTATTTGTTGCTCGAATCCACGGGTATTAATTCTTATACTTTTTTCCCCGCGGGTAACTGCAAGTGTCAAATCATAGAGTATGCAGTCACGCCTCAGAGGTCCCGGAAAATCCAAATTGTCTAAAATGTCAGACGGTATCATTTTGCGCCTCCTGCAAGTTTACGATTTTCTTTTCATTCTCTTTTGTGCCCTTTACAGCCTGCGCAATAATTGACACAGCGACCCCGGACGCTCTTTTCAGGGTATCGTCTCTTAGATGCGCATAGCGCTGGCTTGTCTTGGGGTCCTTGTGAGTCAACAATTTCTGTAAGATAAACATGTCGACTTTACCAGAACTGGCAAGCATACTCGCAAAAACGTGGCGGAGTCCGTGAAGCGGCCTGAAGCCCTTGGGGAATCCGGCAGCCTTTGCAATACGGGCAAAACTTTTTCTGCAATCGGTTAAATGCCGCCCTGGGAACCGTCCCAGAAAAACAAATCCGTCCTTATCATCTTGCTTATAGATACTTTGAAAAATTTCACGCGCTGAATCATTAAGCGGAATTTTCTGATCCGGCCCACCTTTAGGATCCCGGAGGGTGATAAAACCGCGCCTGAAATCCAAATCAACCCATTTTAATTTGAATATTTCGGATTTTCGCATTCCGGTAAATAATGCAAGCCTCATTACATTTGCAGCCGTTTGGTCGGTTTCAGCATCGAGAACCTCGATGAGCTTTTTAATTTGTTTCGGCGATAGGTCTTCAGTAACCTCGTTATTTAATTTGGGGACCTTGATTTTAAGCCTAATAGGATCAATTAACGCCTCATTAACACCATAATTGATGGTACGCCGCAATAATTCAAGAACCCTGGCCGCCATTGTCCGCTTACCCTGGTTCTGTAATTTCTTGCGAAGGCGGCTTACGTCCAACGATACCAAGGCGCCGGGCTCTTTTTTACCGATACCGGATCTCAAATACCGCTCAAATTTCAACTTTTCATTTTTCAATGATTTATTTTCCGGGTGAGTTTCGACGTACAGGTCCCAAAGCTTTGCAATTGTAAACCGCTTAGCCTCTGCTTTTTTTGCTGCTTGTCTGGATTCTCTAATTTCTTTCCTTGACTTCCGGCGTCCCTCGATACGGCCACTGCGATACCGGGACGCTTTAGCCGGGGTCATCTGATCAGCGTATTGCCTGCCGGCTTTTTCCTCGAAAGTTTTGCCATTACGCTTAAACAAGATATAATAAACTTTTTCGATTCCATTTCCGCCGGTTCTTTTGGCTTCGCGGTAATAAATTCCGCGATAGCCCTTAACCTTGATTCGTTTCATACCCCACCTTTTTCCAACCTGTTTAAAAAATTCCCTACCGTTTTCCCACCCTGTAGAATCAATATACAGTTATTTTATGGTAAGTCAAGAGAAACCATATATAAATATATCCTTAA
Source organism: Desulfobacteraceae bacterium (assembly GCA_030612225.1). Lineage (GTDB taxonomy): Bacteria > Desulfobacterota > Desulfobacteria > Desulfobacterales > JAUWMJ01 > JAUWMJ01. The sequence goes on along the minus strand of JAUWOH010000206.1, from coordinate 1,759 downwards.
TAATCAGTATGCTTTAGGAAGGATAGGTAAAACAGGGTAAATTGCATGCAAGTGGCTGTTAACCACTATGTCCGCGGTTCGAGTCCGTGCTGGGGAGCCAACAATTACAAGGGTTTAGAGATTTCACATTCTAAGCCCTTTTTTTAATTCCCTACCGTTTTCCCACCCTTGGGCATACATTGGCATAGGTGGTTTGAGTCGAAAGCAGGACCGGTGCAATGTTGAGGGATTAAGAAAAACATATATGAGGGAGTTTATAAATAACCAACCCAGGCACACGCCGCCCTATCAGGTTGGTTTTATTAGTTCGAGTCGGCGCCATGGCAGGCATTTCAAGAGATCGTTGAATCTGCGCGCTCTCAGGGGCTTAAAAAAAGAAAAGGGCTCAAACATCCTCACAATTGAAGAAGCCAAGCCCTTTCACGAGAACCAAAACAAAAACACCTGTTTGTATCTGCCAGGTAGCAGTTCAGCGCGCCGGGCCCGGCAGATACTTTTGGAGGCAGGTGCACAGGCAAAACCTGCATATGAATCCCCCGGCTTTTATATGGGGGATCTGACCGCAGGAAAAATACCAGATCCCCCCAACCGACTCAGATTAAAAAAATCTGAACCGATATAAAAAATTCATGAGATAGACTTGTTTAGTTGGGTACTTTCTCGTAAAAGATGTTCTCTCTTGGTGGAAAGACATAGCGCCTCTTGTTCAGAAATCCCGGCATCAATTTGTTTGTGCAACTCAGTTGACAGATTGCACCTCTGGAAAAAATCATAGCTGAGATTTTGGTCACTACCTTCGTTTCCAAAAAGTTTGTTGATAATAATAGCCGCTTTCGAAAAGTATGAGAGGGCCTTTTGACGAAGCTCCAAAACCTCATTATCAATAGCCGCAATTTTTTGGGTGATTTCAGCCTGTCGCCTTGCTTGTTCGTTACCCAGGGCCTCTTCTAATTTTTTTTCCAGGTCCTTGATTACGCTCTCAGTCGCAGCGCCTTTGTTTCGGAGCTCGGCAATGCTTGCCTCAGTTGCCCGTACGGCGTCAAGTGCACCTGGGTTCTCTGCTAAAAGGTCTTGCTGAAGACTTTTTAGAGAGCTTTCAAGCTCAATCAAATCAGCTTTCATTTTTTGCCTTGAGTCTTTCAACTTTTGACTTTCAGCTCTGATCGTGCCGGAATCTTGAATTTCCCCTTTTTTAATCCGTTGCCAAATTTTCATAATAATTACCTCCTATTTAAGTTTTTTGGATTTATATCGACAAGATTTTACAGCCATGAGGGTTTCTAAATCGTCCTCAATAAAAATTCGTTGCTTTCCGAGTTTAAACGATCTTAAGTCGCCATTCTTTGTCCAGCGTTGTAAGGTTCTTTCAGTCACTTTGCAGAACTTTGCAGCTTGGCGCTGGCTGTGCACTATGTGATTTTTGATTTCAATCATTTCTGGCAGCAAGTCATGATCTTCGCCCTCCTCATCGGCTTCAAAGGGCCACAGATAGCAAAGAAACGTCCCGTTCTCTTCGTCGTTTAGGTCCGGGAGCTGAATATTTACGGCTTTTTGGTCTAACCGATACAAACGACATAGGTAAAATAAGGATTCAAAGATGATTTCCATCTTTTCAGAATTAAGCTTTTCTTGTGAATATTCAAAGGCTTGAAGATGCTTTGAGCTCTCTTTTAATTTCATGATTCACCTCTATGATTTTTGACACCCGACATTTCGAGAAAAATGGTCGGCATTGTATTGTATGTCGGTGTTGAAAAAT
>JAUWOH010000481.1 GCA_030612225.1 Desulfobacteraceae bacterium | reverse complement strand
ACCTGACAAACCGTTGCACCCACCATTACTTCATCAATCTTAACAGGTTCTGCATAGGATGGCGCATTACTCATCCTACCCCGCATATATGGGTCAAGGGAGAGGTACTCGGTACGCAGCAACATCTGGCCTTCAGCCGGTGCAGGCACAGGGTTGCTCTCCAGGCGGAAGTTCTCGGAAACCGGAGTGCCGTGTGGGCGCTTAGCCAGCACGATGCGACGGTTGTGTTCTTTATTTTGAGACATGATTTACTCCTTTTTCTTTTTTTCGGATTCTTTTTTTGCGACTGCACAATGCAACGCCTCTTCCATTTTCCTGTCTCCACTGGCCCATCTTTTGACCATTATAAAAAAATATGACCGGCGTCTTAATTGTAAAGGAAATCATTTTAGTAAGTGTGAGCAAGGCAGCCTACTTTAGGAAAAAATCGGAGGTTCCAAGTAACTACTCACGTAGTCAGGCTGAAGCTGTTTAGACTGAAGCTTGCATGCCTTCGGCATGGCTAAAGGAGGAAGAAAAGCACCTTTACAGCACTTTGGTAGGAATATCTGACTCTTGCATCAAACATAGCTTTAAAATACGCTTTTTCCTAACACTCTTCAGCCCCTTGCCGGGGCGTCTTGTCAGGGCGTAGCTGGAAGCGTAGACTGAAGCTGGAAGCGAAGCCTGGTTCAGCCTGTCCACCTAAGTATTTGAACCGAACTTGCCTCCAAGTAAATATAATTATTGTATATTGTATCCATTTGATGTTATGATATATTTGTTTTCCGGTAAGATAATACAATCTTAATGAAAACAGGATAATCTTACAATCGTGATGATATACGGACCTGTATAATCACTCGTTGGCTTTTTCTATCAATGAGAAATAAATCGTAGGATACCCTTTATGACGGATACTGATAAAATTCTTTTCCCAAGCAGGTTTGGTATTGAAAATAAGCCTTTGATCGATTCAAATTTCCCTGAATCAGCCAGAATCGCATTGTGGTTTGTGCTTAGAAGAACTGTAGAGCTTAAACGATCTGAAGGATGGTATCGAATAGTTGAAGAGCTACTTCGACTTCATAGGGTTAAGAAATCCTATGAAGATGATGAAGCGCCTGACCTTTCCTATAATATTCTCCACCAACTTGAATGGACAAGGGTGTATATTTTTTGTGAGCGAGTGTACGAAAAGTTGCTAACGGAAGAAATCGATTATGATTATAACGGAAATCCAGAGACTGTACGCGAATTAGAGGAAGTTCGTAGAGATTTTGAAAGAGATATTAATCAGCTTCTCGGAGAGGAATCAATTGTTTACAGAATGAAAAATGGTGAGTTTTATCGGCCAGGCCGGTTCCATTCACAGAAAATCAGTTCTAAAGCTTACAGGATACTGCAAGATCCAATATTAAATGATGCGCGTCGCCATTTTGCTAAGGCAAGGATGTTTTTTGAAAAAGCGCCAGAACCCGACTTTCCGAATGCAATTAAAGAAGCTGTCTCTGCCATGGAGGCAGCGACAAAGCATTTGTTTCCAACTAAGCAAAAGGATTTTGAAAAGATTATCAAAAGTATTCAAGACGCTAATGGTGAGGCTATTCCCCCAACAATAATAAACGGACTGTTATCACCTTATCGTTTCAGAGGTGCTGGTCATGGGATAGCTCATGGTGGGGCGACAGGCGGAAGCGTTACTGCTGCTATAGCGGAATGGACTCTTACAGTTGTTGCGGCATCAATTATTTACTTGCGAGATATTGCACAATCTCATGATGTAGAGCCGCCCCCTTTTTGATTCTTTTTTGGCATCGAGTTTGTGTGTTTTTTCAAATATTGGAATAGAAAACATAAATTGAGAGCCAACCACGGCATTAAGAGCGACGACAAACAGCCGCCGCACCTTATGCCGAGGAACCCCGCAGTGAGTTGTAAAGTTAGGCGCAATTAGCATGGCGTTTTTTTGAAAAAACATGACGAAAAAAAGTTAGTTTTTAACAGACTACATTAATACTTCGAACATTTCAAGAAAAATATTTATAAGTAATGGTAGTAAACGATAATTTACAAACACCTTTCCTGTGCCGTTATAGGAAACGGTTAATAAGAGAACAAATAGAAGTAAAT
>JAUWOH010000416.1 GCA_030612225.1 Desulfobacteraceae bacterium | reverse complement strand
CGGTACAAGGTCGGGACGTGAAGAAAGTATCTGCCCAAGTTTAACATAGGTCGGACCCAATTCCTCAAGAGCCATCCTGGTTCTTTCCGCACGAGTCAGCCTTTCAACCCGCTCGCGACTTTTTCTGGAGATCATTTGAAGACCAATTTCAATGTACTGGTCAATCTTCAGCCGATCTATAAGGTCACCATAGCCGTATCTGAAAAGAACGGTCAATATCTGGCGATAGCGATTAAGATGGCGATAAGTTCGCCCTATAACACCTATTTTTTTTATACTGAGCATAGGGAAGGTTTGTTGGTTTTGGGGTGTAAGTAAGCGTTCACAGGTTCAGGGGTTGTTGGTTTACTACCAATCTGAATACTCTTGCGTCAAGTGCAAGGTAAGCTGTTAGTGACATCGGTTAAATACATGACGAATATTGAGTTTTAGTGCACAGATTCCTGGTTCAACGAAAGAAAGATAACCTTGAACCCTGAACTCTGAACCTTTGAACGGTTACGTTATTTTCTACTCATCCTTACTGATTGCTTTTTTAAGCTCTCTTATCTCCTTTTTTAGCGCCTTTAATTCATCAGTAGTCACGATATCTGCTTTTTTGAGAAATTCTTTTACGGTCTTTTCCACCCTTTTTTCCAGTTTATTTTGAACTTCCTCATATCGTTTAGATAGATCATCTAAAAACTTTTTTCCGTCTTTTTCAGACATCTTACCTTTATCAACAAGTTCCTTGGCTAAGCCCTCTACTTCATCCTTTGCCAAAAGTGCAAGACCAACACCTGTAAGCATGGTCTTTTTAATTAAATCAAGCATAATAGCCTCCAGTATCTATTTTGGGCGACCGTTCACGCCCGTTCAAAACAAAAAGGTTGCACGATCTGTGTTCTGTAAGCGTTCACAGGTGCTGCAAATGTGCGTGATCAGGGCGACCAGCTATAGTCTGCTATGCTGGTTGCCCTGATCACGCGCAGATGCGGTGCCTGTGAACGCTTACCTATTTTAGTTTACCGATAACCGAACTGGCTATGGTATTTTTCTGAATTTCCTTGGTCCCCTCATAAATTTCTGTGATCTTTGCATCCCGGTAGAACCGTTCAACTTCATATTCCGTCATATACCCATATCCACCTAAAAGCTGTATCGCCTCGTCAGCAACTTCTACAGCGGAGCGGGCAGCATACATCTTTGCCATGGATGTCAGTTTGGGATCGATACGGCCCTGGTCAAAATTCCAGGCAGCCTTGTAAGTAATCAGCCTGGCAAGCTCAATTTTTGTGATCATATCTGCAAGCTTATGCTGGGTAGCCTGAAACTGGGCTATTTTTTTCCCGAATTGTTCACGCTTCTTAACATAATCAAGTGCTCGGTCAAAGGCTCCCTGAGCTATTCCAAGCGCCTGGGCTGCAACCTGTATCCTGCTTTCATCGAAAAAGTGAAGTACATGATAAAAGCCCTTTCCTTCTTCTCCAATAAGATTGGACAGGGGCACCCGGACATCCTTTAGTATCACTTCCGTTGTTGACATCGTAGTAATACCCATCTTGTCTCCCACATCCATAGTAGATAAACCTTCACGGTCCGCCTCGACAAGAATCAAACTTATGCCACGATATGATGGCTTGGCATCGGGATCGGTCTGGCACATAACGGAATAAAACCCCGCAAGTCCGCCATTTGTGATAAATATTTTCCCGCCGTTAACAACCCATTCATCTCCATCTTTTACAGCCGTTGTATCCATAAACGTAATATCACTGCCATGATCCGGCTCGGTAAAAGCACCTGCTGAAAGCATTTTTGCTTCTGCGACTTTGGGTAGAAATTTTTCTTTCATTTCATCACTGCCATAATGGACAATGAGCTCGGAAGCAAAACTGGAAAGGGCAACCGCACTTCCGATACTTGAATCCCCTCGACATAACTCTTCAATAACAAGGATATCTTCCAGGCTGCCAAGCCCCTGCCCGGAATATTCCTCCGGGAAGTGCACTCCAATAAGACCAATTTCCCCTGCCTTTTGCCAAATTTTCTTTGGGAATTCGTGGTTTTTTGCTAATTCAAGGGCAAGATCCTTATCGAATTCACCTTTTACGAAATCCCTAACAGCTTTTTGAATATCCTTTTGTGTTTTATTCAGTTCAAAATCCATTCCTATTCCTTAGCTCCTTTATATTTTTATAGGTTTCCGATATTGAAATAACCTTTATAGTTACCATGTTTAAATGAATATTGCAAGGAATTTAAGCCATTCCGCAGGGTAAACGCATTTAGAAATAATGCTATTTTTTGTACTGGTCCGGGACTTATAAATGACTCAAGTTTCGCACCCCTATTTTGCAAAAAGTGATTCCCTGATGGTGCGTAAGATATAAGATCAGATGTGAATCGAGACGGTTATATTGTTTTCTGGAAGGTGATATGTTGGTCACCTTCTCCACCCTTTCGCAGTGTCCTGATATTTGGGCCTGATATTTGGTATAGACGTACAACTTTATATAATTTAGCAACTCATGCATTTTATCCCAAATATCAGGACACGCTGCTAACTGATTATATTCATACCACCTGGAAGAAAATGATATAACTGCCTCGATTCACTCCTTCGATACGAATCAACTATTCAGGAATTAAGACTTCGCTGTAGATAAAGAGTGCGAAACTTGAGTTAATGTTTTATTCCGATTATATTTTTCCAAATTCGTTTACCCTGGCCATACCATTGTGTTAAAATGCTATCTGCAAAAGATACTTGACTGTTAACCGCAACTGGCCTAATTTGTACGTACGTGAAAATAAAGATATTCAAATCTTGAACTCGAAATTGATAAACTCATAAAAAGTATCACAGATGGTGTCGTTACAAGTTTCATATACCCTCGCTAAAAATCGGCGGGATAAAAAACCACTGCAACGAAGTAGATGGGACTTTTTACGACACCATCAAAATTAATGGGAGGAAATATTTTATAAAATGCCATTTTCAATTGCACTGGCCGGAAAGGGAGGCACAGGAAAAACCACCCTTGCGGGCCTTTTATTAAAATACCTGGTAAAGACCGGAAAGACACCGATTCTGGCAGTAGATGCCGATTCCAACGCAAATTTTAACGAAGTACTCGGACTTGAATTTGAGCAAACCCTGGGAAATGCCCGGGAAGAAATG
>JAUWOH010000254.1 GCA_030612225.1 Desulfobacteraceae bacterium | reverse complement strand
CGATCTCCTTGAGCAGCTTCAGCACCCGTGCAGGCCCTTCAGCCACTCCCGCAGAAGAAGCGAATCCCTTGATATCCGAAATATCTCCCTTAGCCGGTTCATCGACACCCTTGAGCCATTCCTGCACCCTGTCCTTGGTAACACCCCACAACATGATGGTGAACGGTTCGGCCCCTTCTTCGGGGGGCACACCCAGGGCTGGGGTCGGGTTCCAGGATCTTGCTGCCTCAAGAATTTTTTTCCGCTTTGCGGCCTTGGCTTTGTAGTACGAACCCCTCATGGGGATGTCCACACCCAGAGCCCAGCCGGTAGCCACCTCGGTAAGAAGTTCGGGAATCTCGTAACGGTTGAACATGAAAATGTCATCCACTTCATCGATCATATCCGCATCGACCATCAGCGTTCCCAGATTCCTGATCTTGCTGAACCATATGGTATGAAACCAGTGCTCGACCCAAAATAAATGATCTTCAGCATACCTGTAAATGGTCCGGACAGTCTTGTAGGCGTCGTCAAATGCTTTTCTGTCTTCGTCGGTCTTTATCAGTGCCGTGTACTTGGCAATTATTTCTTCCCGTTGTTTGTCGATCTTGTCCAAGTCACGTTCGATGGTTTCTCCCTTGTCCAGTCGTTCCAGGTAGCTTTTAATGTAGCTGTATGGAATCTCCGGGAGCGTGATCCAGCTTCCTTCATGGTGGTACCAGCCGCTGCCACACGATACATAAAACCACGGGTCCTTGGCTTTTTCATACTCGTCAAGCCAGCTCTTCCCTTCTGGTGTCTTCTCCAGTTCGGCAATTTTTTCTTCGACGGAAGATGCACTTTTCAGAATTTCAGCAACCCCCTGGGTCGAATGTGCCAGTCTGGAAAGCTTACAGAGTTCTTCTTCAGGTTTAAACATGGACACATAAGCCCCGGCCACCATCATTCCGATTGCGCTCTCGTTGATGCCTGGAAAGAGCTTTCTGGCCACATCGGCAAACATCAGGTAAGCCAGGTAAGTAAGGTTCAGCATCTCAAAATGATACTGCCATCCTTTGAACATTTGATTGACAAGTTTGTCAAAGGATTCGATGAGATCATATGAGACATAGCATCCGGTAGGAGCTGGCAGAACCTGGTCCTCAGGAACGAACTTGGGCAATTCCGCTGGGATTTCTACTGCTTTCATTTCCTCACCCAGAGCCTTGAATTTGGTCAGCCATTTGTCCCACAGTTCATCGTAATGCTCGAATACGTAAAACACCCGCTTTTCAAACAGCACAGCCTTCTCTCCAATGATCTCATCGGGCGGCGGTGCAATGGCGCAAATGTACATGTAGGGTCCAACCATCCTCTGGGCGATACCCTGGGCCGGAGGGATGCAGAATACCCGGGTAGTATACTGCGAAAGAGAGATTTGCCACGCCTCCTGGAAGATCTGGTCCAAAGGCGGCATGGGTTCCGGGGCATGGATCTTGTCCAGATACCAGAACTGGGCTTTTTCCCATTCAGCCCGGTCCTGAGAGAATTGATAATGGGAAGGATACATCTCTTCCCATCCTTCCAACTCGGCGGGGATTTCATACTCGTGGGGATCCGGAAACCTTCCTTTTTTTTCATCTGGCATTTTAGTCCTCCTTTTTATTAAGCGGTCGAAGATATATATAAAACCCCTTCAGCAGAGGTATTGAATCTGTTTCGGAGCATTTACCCGGAGGAATCCTGAAAGAAGGAACTGAAGTATATTTATGGATGATTAATTAAAGACTGTCAAAGCAATTAAATTTATGCTATCCATAAGTTATTCTTATAGGTTAGTTTGTACCTATAAATAAAAATTAACATAACCGTTCAAAGGTTCAGGGTTCAATGTTCAGGGTTAGGGACAAGAACAAAATTGAAAACCCGAAGTTCTCGTAAAAAATGTTGGTTTTGCCACATAATTACCAATGCGCTGCAAATTTTCAGATTGGGAATGACAATTCCGGGCTTGTCTCGGCGTCTTGTCAAGTCGAAGCTTTAAAGCGTAGTCTGAAGCTTTCAAGCAAAGACGGACCTGTCTTGACGTAGCTTTCAAGCGAAGCTGGACGCTACTCACATAAATACGCCTCTTAAATGAAGCCATGAGACAAGAATGCAACCTTGAACCCGTGAACGGTTGCAAATTAACCTGTCGGAAAAGGTATAGAGTTCGCGCCTAACAGTGGCAGGCGGGCCTTATTTTAACCAGTGGCCATAAATCACTAACCAGTAACGACTAACCAGCAACGAGTAACGAGCATGGATGGTGTCTCATCTTAAACTTTAATCAGCTCAGAATATTTTACCACGTAGCCAAACATAAAAATTTCACAAGGGCTGCCGGAGATCTGTTTATTTCCCAGCCGGCGGTTACAGCCCAGATGAAAGCGTTCGAAGCATATTGCGGTCTTAAGCTTTTTAAAAAAAAGGGACGTATAAACTGGCTGACCGAAGAGGGAAACACACTCTTTGAATACGCCAAAACGATATTTGCCCTTGAAAAGGATATCGAAAACACCATCGATGACATGCGAGAACTCAAACGGGGTGTTCTGCGTATCGGAACCACCAAAGCATACGCTCGCTATTTCATGCCGCTGATGCTCTCCACATTTCACGATAAGTATCCGGATATCGGGATTGAACTCAATGAGGGCAGCTCCCTTGAAATGACCCATACCCTGCTTGATTTTAAAAACGAAGTGGCCATCATCGCCAAAGCAGGACATGTCTCCGGTATCCGGTTTATCCCTTTTAGCAGGGAAGAAATGGTAGTGATCACCGCCCCGGATCACCATTTAACCCGCAGGAAAGCTATCTTTTTCAGAGACCTTGCAAATGAACCGTTTATTATGAAAGATAAAGGCTCCGGGACGCGTAGACTGGTAGATCGCTTATTTGCACAGAACAATTGTACACCGAATATTCTAATGGAAGTCAGCAATGCCGAATTTATCAAGCAACTTGTACAGCGGGGAGACGGCGTCTCCTTTCTGGTGCGAGAGGCGGTGGCCGCAGAGCTTTCCGATGGCAAATTGGCTGCTGTTCCATTGAAAGGGGAAAAAGTCTATCTGGACGTCAGTATCGCCTATCTTGAAAACCAACATCTGTCACCGTCGGCAAAGGCATTCATGGATACGCTGGAAAAACTGCAATTTGGTAAAGAATTAACACCTCAGGGCATCGGAGTGTTTATGGCAAAAATTCTGTCCCAGCAGAAACAAAAAAAGTAAACGGTTCCATGACAAAACAATACTCACCGCGGAGACGCTGAGAACGCAAAGTTTACTGTTTGGTTTGATTTCCTTTGAGAGGAAGGAAAACAAATAACAACAAGCCTTGCGGCAACAGAGAATGCTGTTCAGAGCATGTTTTTATTGGCGTTACCATGATCTTCATTGCCATCACATGGCTAGATCTTTTCTTTTCTGGCGTCCCTGTCCCGTAAGAAACGGGGTCACCAGAAAAGAAAAAAGAATTTCTCTCTGCGAACTCCGCGTCTCGAGCGACTTATCAGGTCGTAGCTTGCAGAGCGAAGCCTGAAGCCCTGTTCAGCGGGACAAGCCGGGCGGTGAAAACCATTTTCACACTTACCCGCATAGCAAAGCCCACACCATCAGCATAGCTGAGAGTTTAGTATTGTGATTATTTGGTAGAAGATGATACAAAACGAGAAACAAACAAGCTTGGATGGATATTTCCTTCGGAGCAGTCATGAAAATAAAGGAGAAAAGATGCATATATACTCAAAGATTTACCAGTTTGCCGCTTCGGCAGGGGCGTTTGAAGGTTATGTTTACAAAAAAAAAGATTCTGAAGAACTTGGCGATATGAATGCCCTTGCAGAATGGATTGATAATATAGTTGCAGCGTACGGTCATCTTCCAGACGAGGCAATAAATTTATTCCAGGATTCCTGTGACCGGACTCTTGGAAGAGCGATTCTCTCACTAACTCCTGTTTTAGGTGAAGATCACAATTTTATAAGTAAACTTAAATCAATTATAAAAGGCGGTATGCCAGCGTCGCCCGATGATTTTAATAAAAAGAAGTGGTTTCAGAAATAAAATATTAATATGTCAAATAAATGTACATTAAAAGGAAGAGTCGTAAGCGGCGCAAAAAAAGCCGCTTTTTTTACACAGCTTGACTGGGTATTAGAGCAATGTTCGGAAAAACTGGGATTTAAACCTTTCCCGGGTACTCTCAATGTTAAAATTTTACCGGAAAGCCTTTTAGCTGTCGAATCGTTACAAAAAGAAAAAGGCATAGAACTGGTCCCCCCTGATCCGATTGATTCAACGTTCTGCACTGCACAATTGCTTCCGGTTTCAATTGAAGGAATAGATGCGGCAATGATCATCCCTGAAGAAAAGGTAAGAATCCATGGCAAAAATATCATTGAAGCGATAGCTCCAATCAGTTTGAAAAATGCTCTCAAAATAGATGATGGAGATACTGTAACATTGACGATTAAAAGAACTCTACCTAAGTGCTCTATTCGTTAATTTGATAACGTATTTTATGTAGATTTCTTTCACCGCCCGCTTCGCTCAAGACGCTGAGAACGCAGAGTTTAAAGTTTTTTCCTTTGCCGTTGAGAGGACTGCAAAAGAAAATCAATCAGCATGTATGTTGTTACAACTATATATTATTATAGCAAATTATTTTTTCCCGAAGGGATGAATTCCTTATTGCTTTCCGCCCTCTCAGCGGAAAGCAATAAATAAATGATTCTTTGCGTTCTTTGCGTCTCTGCGGTGAAATTGCACATTATATGTAATCGTATTTAAGAATACATGCACTAAGGATAAAGTTGATGTTTAAGCCCAACCGGAAAATTCTCGTCGATGCGGTCATATTCGACCTTGACGGAACGATTATAGACTCCATCGGAATATACTATAAAATTGTAGAGGCTGTGCTTGAAAAACTCGGATTACCACAGGTTTCAAAGGCTGATTTAAGGAACGCGACCGAAAATGGCCAATTCGACTGGAGTGTGATCTTCCCTGAAAAAATAAAAGAGGACAAGGATGAACTAATAAAAAATGCATGGAAAATCGCTGAGGAAATTTATCCGAAGATGTTCTTTGAGAAAGT
>JAUWOH010000342.1 GCA_030612225.1 Desulfobacteraceae bacterium | reverse complement strand
ACTTTCTCAAGATTACTCCCTGATTTCATATCAATATTTCCTCTGTATGTTAGTAATACCGTTGGTTATAACAATGTAATTAATTTTACTTTATGGCTGGTAACGTTCTTTATACGCGGGTTGTATAACCGTTCGAGGTGTCTGGTTTCGCCAGTCAGTAGGCGGACAGATCTCAAGGATATTGTCAAGGCGCCCCTGTTTTTCCAACCTTTCATATATCTGAAACCATGCGCATGGTTGATCTATGTTGATTTCGCAACTACCCTGATTTGTACCACCACAGGGTCCATTAAAGAGACTCTTTGCACACATGGTTACAGGGCATATGCCGGCAGTCATTCCCAGCACACATGTTCCACAACCACGGCATCTTTCTTCATACCATCCCACATCTTTATTAACACCTATAAAGGTAGTATCCACAGCAGGGAAAACAGGTATTTGAGGAAACCTTTCCGCAAGGAACTGGATTCCGGCACCGCACGCCATAGACAACAAGGCATCATATTCACCTATTACACCGTCAAGTTCAGCTAAAAATTCCATGTCACATTGCCGCTCCAAAGTTGCAGCTCCAAGCTCGATAGGAGTATTTTCCATTTTTCGTGCTATCTTAAGTTCGGCATTTAAAACTCCCACCTCCTTTTCACCACCGGCAAGACAAACGGCAACACAAGTTCCACAACCAACTGTTAACACTTTTTTGTAGTCCTTTAATAGAATCTTAATTTCTTCAAAGGGCTTTCTTTGAGCAACAATCATTAAACCTCCTGTTTTCTACCCCTTTATTCCAAAACCTATTGAAAAGATAAAATTTCTTCCTATGGTCGAAATGACACATTCGATAATTTCTGCTTTTTACGAGGACGTCTTTATTAGCTAAACTGAATATTTAAAATCTACACACGAGTACATACGAGGTTTTTATATGTCAAATTATCCTGAAAGTGTCAAGAGGACTAACCTTATTATTAAAAAAATAATTACACTTGATGAGTTCGTAAAAAGTATAACCAAATCATGAAACCAAAAAATAGCCTTGAAACGGATTATGCTGCATGATAGTGTTTAAGGATAGGGAGTTGCAACTATGAAGGGTATAAAATCCTCAGCTACAAACATTGCCCTTGTGGGAGGTAGAACCTACTGCAAAGAGCTTCTCGAAAAAACTAATCTCGGATATATGGATTCGGATATTAGTGCCCGTATTGTTGCGGTTTCTGATCCGAACCCCGATTCTCCGGGTATAGTGCTGGCTAAAAAGCTTGGGCTTAAGACGATGAGCGACTATTACGAACTCTATTCACCGGAAAATCATATCGACCTTATTATCATTCTGACACCCGAAAGCTCTATTCTTGAGGATATCCTTGCAACCAAGCCGGACAACATTCGGGTCATGTCCTACTATACTTTCGAGATCTTCTGGAAGGCCATTGGTGTTCAGGAACAAAAGCTGAGGGAACGGAACGAAGAAGTCGAAACCATCCTTAACAGTATCCAGGACTTTATAATAGTTATTACGCCGGACAAGGAAATCTTCGAAGTCAATGAAGCTTTTTTGAATAAGATGGGATATACATCTGATGAAGTGATTGGACGTAAATGCTATGAGATTTTCCAGGGAGAAAATAGCGATTTTTGTAACTCCGGTGATATAAGGTGTCCTTTAAGCGAAGTTATCAAAAACAAAAGATATAACCAACAGGTTATGCCCAGGTTAAATCGTGATGGCGAAACCCGCTATTTCGAAGTTTCCATCTTTCCCATATGGGAAAAAGATGGCAAAATTTCAAAATTTATAGAAGTAAGTCGGGATATTACGGAACGTAAAAAGGAAGCGGAAGAAATCACCAGGCGCCTTGAGCAGATGGTTGAAGAGCGGACTCTAAAACTAAAAGAAACCCATGCAAAACTGCTCCACCAGGACAAGATGGCTTCTTTGGGAAAACTTTCCGCTTCAGTTGTTCATGAGATTAACAATCCGATTGCAGGAATTATAAACCTTACAAAGCTGCTCAAACGGTTGACTGCTGATGGATCGATCCATGCGGAAGATGTAAATGATTTCAACCAGTACTTGGAACTTATGGAGACGGAGACATGGAGGGTAAGCCGGATTGTTTCCAATTTACTTACCTTTTCCAGGCAATCCGAGATGGGATTTGAAGAGGTAAATATTAACCGGCTGATCGAAAAGACGCTTTTTTTGAATTCAAATCTACTTATGATAAATCAGGTCAGGGTAAAAAGGGACCTGGATCCGAATCTGCCTGATATAGTCGGTTCAGAGGATCAGCTGCAGCAGGCTTTTATTAATTTTATTTCAAATGCGGCAGAAAGTATGGAAACAGCCGGAAAAGGTGTTCTGAACGTAAAAACACGGTATTCACCTGTTGACGATAAAATCAAGATTGCATTTAAAGACAATGGTGTCGGTATTCTTCAAGAAAACTTTTCAAAGCTTTTCGAACCATTTTTTACCACTAAAAAAAAGGGCAAGGGGGTGGGACTCGGTCTTTCCGTTGCATATGGCATTATCGAGGAACATGGCGGTTCTATCCATGTTAATTCAAAAGAAGGAAAAGGCACAACTTTTAATATCAAACTTCCACTGAAACAGGTATCCTTTTCAAAGAACCGGAACGGAGGTGCCAATGGGCAGCACTAAAATACTTATTGTTGATGATGAACTGGTTATGCGCACGTCTTTGGCAGGATGGCTTAAACGGGATGGCCATGATGTAGAAACAGCAGAAAGCGGAGAGGAAGCTCTTGAAATAGTAAAGAAGACCCGTTTTGATATTCTTCTGGTCGATATAAAGATGGAAGGAATCAGCGGACTTGATGTTTTATTGGAGGTAAAGGAAAGCGATCCTGATGTGGCCATAATTATGATTACCGCCTATGGCTCTATTGCCACGGCAATAGAGGCAATGAAGAACGGAGCATATGATTATTTGCTCAAACCGTTTGATCCGGACGAACTTGGCGTGTTGATTGAAAAGATCATTGAACAACAGGCACAGGCGCGCGAAAATCTTTTTTTAAAGGAACAATATAAAGACCGGACCCGGTTTGAAAGCATGATCGGCCAGTCAAAACCGATGCATGAGGTTTTTAACCTTATCCAGGATGTTTCGTCAATGGATTCCACGATTTTGATTACAGGTGAAACAGGTACAGGAAAGGGTTTGGCAGCTAAGGCTATTCATACGAACAGCTCTCGCAGCGAAGGTCCGTTTGTGCTGGTCAACTGTGGTGCAATCCCGGAAAATCTTATGGAAAGTGAGCTCTTCGGTCATCAGAAAGGGGCTTTTACTGATGCCAAAGAAACGAAGAAAGGACGGCTGGAACTTGCCCATGACGGCACCCTCTTTCTGGACGAAATAGGGGAGATCAGTATGAGAATGCAGATAGATCTCCTGCGGGTGCTGGAAGATCGTGTCTTTTACCGTGTAGGCGGTACTCAGCCGATTGAAGCCGATTTTAGGGTTATTGCGGCTACGAATAGAGATCTTAAAAAAGCGATTGAAAATGAAATCTTTCGTGAGGATCTTTATTATCGTCTGAATGTAATCGCCTTTCACATGCCTCCTCTTCGTGAACGCAAGGAAGACATACCGCTTTTGGCAGAACACTTTCTCAGACGATTTTCCCAGG
The DNA here is from genome assembly GCA_030612225.1 of Desulfobacteraceae bacterium. GTDB lineage: Bacteria > Desulfobacterota > Desulfobacteria > Desulfobacterales > JAUWMJ01 > JAUWMJ01. The sequence continues at coordinate 339 of JAUWOH010000342.1, read as the reverse complement.
AGACAAATAAGCCTGTTGATAAGATCAGCCGCGAGGCAATAGACGAAATGATGCTTTATGAATGGCCCGGTAACGTCAGGGAACTTGAAAATGCCATTGAAAGGGCGGTGGTTGTAGGAAAGGAACGCGAGATTCGTTCGAAAGATTTGCCTTTCCGGTGCTCCGATGACCCCACTTACATTCCAAAAAACTCTCTAAAGGATATTGAAAAGGACCACATCAAAAAGATACTTGATAATAACCAGTGGAATATAGCAAAAAGCTCAAAGATTCTGGGTATTGATCGCACCACTCTTTACAGCAAAATCAAACGTTATAATATTAAAAAACCGGATTGAT
>JAUWOH010000223.1 GCA_030612225.1 Desulfobacteraceae bacterium | reverse complement strand
GATATAGATAAACTTGACGAGCTGCCCGGTAAAAGGCTTGAAGATGGTGATACGTTTCTATTTCAATGTTATTCAAAACTCGACTGCTTTAATCTGTGCTGTAGAAACCTTAACCTTTTTTTATATCCTTACGATGTTGTCAGGTTGAAAAACAGGCTGGGCATTTCTTCTGATGAGTTTTTAGATAAATATGTCGATGTTGTGTTGCGCGAGACCGGTTTTTTCCCGGAAGTCCTTTTACAAATGTCGGAAGATGATGAGAAGACATGTCCTTTTCTAACGGAATCGGGCTGTACCGTATATCCTGATCGCCCTGATGCCTGCCGCATGTTTCCGGTGGAACAGGGGGCACTTTATGATGCTGAAACAAAAAAGGCGAAAGCGGTTTATTTCTTTAGGCCGCCGGATTTTTGCCTGGGGCAGCATGAGAAAAAGGAATGGACAACTCAAACATGGAAAGATGATCAAGATGCTGTTTTATATAATAAGATGACCGGCAGATGGGCCGAAGTAAAGCGTTTATTTCAGACTGATCCATGGGGCAGCGAAGGGCCGGACGGGCCAAAGGGAAAGATGTCTTTCATGGCCACGTTCAATATCGACAGGTTTTCCGATTTTGTGTTCAACAGCAGTTTTTTAAAACGGTACAAGGTTAAATCGGCTTTGCTTAAAAAAATCAGAGCAGATGATACGCAGCTTATGAAATTCGGTTTTGAGTGGGTGAAATTATTCGTCTGGGGTATCCGAACCAAGGATATAAGGCCAAGGTAAATATCATAGTAATCGTTCACGGGTTCAAGGTTTTCAAAAATGGAGACGTTTAACCTGAAATATTGCCTTTCATACGCGCAATACGACTTGCGACCGAGCAAGATACAAAGTACCACTTAAAATGAGATTCACCTTGGCCGAAGGACAGAAGTAACGAAAAAAACACAACCCTGAACGGTGAACCTTGAACCTGTGAACGGATACACATCATATATCTCCCACACCTTTTGGCATCGGCACCACCTTTTCTCCGCCCAAAACATAGCCTCCATCAAGCCTTATCACACTTCCAGTCATAAATGGCGCATCCTTAATAATAAAAAGTGTGGTTTTAACAACATCCTCAATCATTCCGGTTCGTTGAAGCAGGGTATGGTCAATTATGGCCTGTTTTTGTTCTTCGGTAAGAAGCCCCCAGCCCCGGGTTTTTTCTCCGTGCCTGGTTTCAACAATTCCAAGCATAATCTCATTAACCCTGACCTCCGGTGCGCCCAGCCTGGCCCATGTCTCGGTTAAAAGAGATATTCCCCGGTTTGCAGCAGAATATCCTTCATTAAAAATATAGCCGGCAGGACCGGACCTGCCTGTAATTCCTGCAATAGAGGAATAGTTTATTACAACGCCGTTCCCGGATTTTTTAAGTAAAGGCAGGGCAGCATCAAAAACCCATCTTTTTGCGCGAAGGGTGGTTTCCATTTCAAGGTCCCACTGCTCTTTAACGTAAGGCCCGTGGACAACAGGCCAACCCCCCCGCTCGATATTGTTGATGAGAATATCAAGGTGCCCGAAATGGTCAATGACGTCTTGAATAAGCGCTTGAATTTTAGAGGTTTTCAGAAGATTTGCTCTAACAACAAAATGCTCTGTGCCGGTTTGGGCAAAATCATTCTTCATCTCATCAAGGCTTTCTTTCCAGTCAAAATAGGTAAGCGCAACCTTTACACCCTCATTTGCAAGGGCAAGCCCGATTCCTTTTCCAATCCCCTTAACAGCTCCGAGCACCAGAGCAACTTTATCCCGGATTCCGGATTCCGAATCCATATTGGAAGTTTGTGAGTCCATAAGTCATCTGCCCCCAAATCGTTTTTTATAAATTCGTAAAAAGTATTTGCTTGATCCATCTATGTCCAAGCTTTAATAGCTCAACATCATCATTTTTTACAGCTTCCATTATATCAGAATCGAGATGAAAATAATCTAATAATCCTTTTTCAAATATATTGGGTCTGAATCTGTCAAGGTCATAAAGGGCAATGTGAAAAAAGTGATTTGATTTCATATCCAGCGGGTCTGGACGGGCACGATTTTTCAGGCTTATAATTTCCATGAGCATATCATTCATCTCGTTATACCCGGTTATTTTCTGATTCTCAATCCACTGTCTGACCGTCTGTGTTGTTTCCTGCTCAAAGCCACGGCAATGGGATTCTTTTATCAGAGCGAAATGTTCGGTTACCTTACCTGTTTCCCGGGAACGGGACACGGCACGGGCAAGCGGGTACATCCGGCAGGAAGATGGCCGGGCATTATATACACTGCATCCTGATGGCGTAACAAAAGGGCATTTTAAATTTAAAGCATCATCCGGTTTTAATGCAATGACAGGAAGTCCGGTTTCAGGGCCTGTATGTTGAGTAGTATAGCGCTCAAGAAACGCACCGCTTGTCATATCAAGATGATTTTTAAGGCAAAGTATATCGTATGGAGTTAGAAACTGGTTTAAATCCCTGCAGCATTCATTGAAACATGGAACTTTAGCTGAGCATGAGAATTTAAATGTATCGTCTATTGAAATAGGAATCATTTTAGGCTCCTGAATTCTGGATAGATGAGTGTTTATAATATTTTATTTGGCTTGACAATATTTGTTTTGAAGCTTAGTTTTTCGACCGAAATCATAATTTTGATGGTTTCGTAAAAAGTTAAAAAAGCCACTTTTTACTGAACGTTTTAAGCCATTGTTAAAACAGATAATATCATTAACCTAAAACATAAAACTTAACACCTAAAACCTGATGAATTCGACTTTTTACGAATTCATGAATTTTAATAACCGTAAACTTATTAACCGACTTAAATGTAATTGCCATGCCACAAATTATATCAATCGTAGGTAAATCAGGATCAGGAAAAACAACCCTTCTGGAAAAACTGGTCGCTGAACTTAAAAAACGAAATTACAAAATCGGTACCATAAAACACGCATCCCAGGGGTTTGATATCGATAAAAAGGGGAAAGACAGCTGGCGGCACAGGCAGGCCGGTGCAGACACGGTTGTTGTTGCTTCTGCCGGCCAAATTGCAATGGTTAAGGATGACCACCATGAGACTTTAGACGATCTTGAAAAATATTTCCCGGACATGAGCATTGTTATTACCGAAGGTTTTAAAAAGGAGCACAAACCCAAAATAGAGGTTTTTCGGGCTGAAAAACACAGAAAACCCCTTTGTCCTGGTGACAGCAATCTCATAGCTTTTGTTACAAATACTAAGCAAAACCTTTCCGTTCCAATCTTTGGTCTGGAAGAGATAAAAGAATTGGCGGACTTTATAGAAAAAAAATATTTATGAACCGAAAAGATCTTACTCGCCTGAAAACCTGGTTTAACGGCTATGTTTCCGGCTACTATACCGATGATTCAGAATACAACTATCCTTTACGGCTGAAAAAAAATCATACAAAGCGTGTATGCGAAAATATTATCATGCTCGGCAAGGCTATGGGTCTTTCGGATTACGATTTGATACTTGTAGAAACCATGGCTTTATTTCATGATGTCGGACGCTTTGAGCAATATGCAAGGTACGGTACGTTCAGCGATATAGCCTCTGAAAACCATGCCAAACTCAGCTTGAGGCAAATGGCCACCCATGGAGTTCTCTCTGAAAATACCAAAGATGAAAAGCGTCTTATAACTAAAGCAATTGCATATCACAATGTTGCAGCACTTCCGGGTGTCAAAGATGAAAAAGAGCTTTTTTATATGCGCCTTTTACGGGATGCAGACAAACTCGATATCTGGAAAGTTGTTATAGATTATTATGATGAGCGTGATAATTTCCAGAGCTCTGCCATAGAGTTAAATCTTCCTGACGATCCTGTCTGGTCGCCCAGGATTCTTGAAGCAGTAATAAACAAAAAAATAGCCCGTATGGAGGATCTGAAAACATTAAATGACTTTAAGCTTTTGCAGATAAGCTGGGTATTTGATCTTAATTTTCCTCCTTCATTTAAGGCTGTTGAAAATCGTAAATATTTATATCAAATCGAAGCAACCCTGCCGCAATCCCCGGATATTGCGGATGCAGTTGCGATAGCACACAGTTATGTGAAAAGCCACCTGTAAACGTTCACAGGCACCGCATCTGCACGCTATCAGGGCAACCAGCATAGCACAGACTATAGCTGGTCGCCCTGATCACGCACATATGCAGCACCTGTGAACGTTTACAGGACGAAGATTGTACGACTTTTTTGTTCCGAAATGGAAAATCATTTTCGGCAGAACTAATTCGTAATTTTTCATAAAAGGAAGTGGTATGAGAAGAAGCGAAAAGGAAATTACAGATGAATCGGCTATTGAAGCAATTATTAATTCTTCCATTGTTTGCCGGTTAGCTTTATCAGATGGGGATCAGCCATACATTGTGCCTCTATCTTTTGGTTATCAGGACAGAACTTTATATTTTCACAGTGCCCTGGAAGGCAAGAAGATAGACATAATCAAAAAGAATAATCGCATTTGCTTTGAGTTCGACGTGAATACCGAAATTATAGAAGCGGAAAAAGCCTGTAAATGGGGCTTAAAATACCAAAGTGTTATAGGATTTGGGAAAGCAGTTTTCGTTGAAGATTTTGAAGAAAAGCAAAAAGCGCTAAGTATTATTATCAGCCAATATTCCAATCGAAATTTTCAGTTTCCTGATAAAGCCATAAAGAAAACAGTAATAATTAAAATCGAAATAGAGAGTATGACCGGCAAACATTCCTTATGATCACACTACTTGAAAATCTATCATACCCCGAAGTTGAAGAATATCTGAAAAAAAAGGATATTATCCTTGTTCCCACAGGTTCGGTGGAACAGCATAGCCCCTATGGATTGATCGGTACCGATTTCATTGTGGCCGAAGCTGTTGCCCGGAGGGTTGCCGAAGCCATGCATATACTTGTCGCTCCGACCGTCAAGTACGGCGTCTCCCCTCATCACATGGCATTCAGAGGCACAGTGAGTCTTACGCCCGACACTATGATAATGTTGATTTCAGATATTATAGAGTCACTTGTTGCTCATGGTTTCAGGCGGATCGTATTCGTCAACGGTCATGGTGGGAATATCAGTTCTATAAAAATAGCTATGGAGCGGCTAAAAGCACGGATGTTCGAAGGTTGTTTCGAAGTTGTCTCCTGGTATGAGATGGAAGAAGTGCAGAGGTTGTGCAAAAGTATTTTCACAGGTCAGGAGGGATATCATGCAACTCCCGGTGAAGTCTCCATCACAAGATATCTGAGGCCGGAGGCATTCAAGACGAAGCCTGTTCACGAACTGCAGGTTGCAAATCCAAAATTCTACTGGCCGCTAACCTGTGAAGAGATGAAAAGAGTATTTCCGGACGGTCGTATGGAGTCCGCCCCATGGCTGGCGACGGCTGACTATGGCCGGAAAATACTGGAAGAAGCATGTCGTGCGATCCAAAAAAAGATCGAGGAGATTATGCTCCTGAAGGTGCTATGATGCCTGGTTGAGCGAAACCCTTTACTCCTCTATCTTGCTTGAGTGGCTATCCCATTTTTTTTAAAAAGATAAATCAATATATTTCTATCTTTTTTAAAGAAACTTTAATTTGTGAATATTGGTTGCCGATTTTGACCATGCCAAGAAGGTATGATCAAAATCGGCATAGTGGGAGTTTTGTAAAAGTGCTTTTCTCCG
>JAUWOH010000402.1 GCA_030612225.1 Desulfobacteraceae bacterium | reverse complement strand
GATTTCTGACAGATAATTACATTCATCACCCCGATTGTAGGTACGGGTTTGTCAATGCCCCTGTAAGCGCCGCCGAACAGATCTACTGACGTGTAAGCATTGTTATACGCAACGATCTTTTTTGTTTGCTCCGGTGTGAATTCTATAATGCTGATATCATGGGTAGTTGACAAATCCAGAATAGAGCTGGTAGGTGGTCCTACACACCAGAAGCCTACTTCAATTGTACCGTCTCTCAAAGCGTTAGAGCTTTCAGTAAAGGAGAGTCGGCTGTCTTTAAATGAGTCCAGAGGAATTCCTAATGCCTTGAATACGGCTTCAGCCATAAAATTGGTACCGCTGCCCGGACTTCCTGTGCTGATTTTCCTCCCTTTGACCTGCTCGATGTTGGTGATGCCGCTCTTTTTCAGAGTAACCACCTGCAGTACGTTTGGATACATAATGGCCATTGAAAGAATGTTGTGTTTTTTGCCCTTGAATTTTGACAGCCCTTCATATCCGGCTATGACGGTGTCAGCCATAACCTCACCAATTACAGTTTCACCTTTATGGGCAAGTTTTACATTCTCAACACTGGCACCGGTTACTTCGGCAACCGCCTTTACCCCTTTTACATGCTTTGACCAGATTTCAGCTACACCGCCGCCGTATGGATAATAAACGCCGCCGGTTCCGCCTGTACCGATGCTGACAAATGTTGTTTTAGCAGCCACCGGCCCTGCCAGGGCCAGTACTATACATAAAGATAAGATAATGCTTGCTCGTTTCATATTAATAACCTCCTTTATTTTAACTTGACAAATTCTACTTTCCCATTGTTTTTACAATCAGCATTATTGCCTTGGGCTCTTTGTCCATGCCTTTTACAGGATAAACAAATTTGGCAGTCTGTCCTGGTTTTACCAGACCCTTTTTGATCTTTCTTGGAAGTAAGCCCCCCACAGCTTTCCCGTTATCCAAAAAGATGTTCACTTTAAAACGTTGATCCGTATTGCTCACATTTTTTATAGCTACGTTAAAATGCAGCGTCTCGCTTCCCCACTTCTTTTTAAAAACGCATGAGAATTCTTCAAGCTGCGCTTCGGGAGCTATAGTTTTTTCTAGCTTACTCTCTTTTACGCAAGAAAAAACCTCCCCAGGTTTGGGCTTTGCACCAGCGCAACCGGCCAGAGCCAGTCCTGCTGCCGCCAAAATTACCAATAACCAGGTCGACACCTCTTTAAAACGATTCATAATTACCTCCTTTTTTAAAGTTACAGGTTTTTGTTACAGCCCTAATACACAGCAACTTTGATGCCGGAATCTATGATTTCATATTTATCATTTAATTTCATGTAATTTCATAATGTTGGAGCTATTTTGTTATAATTTCAATATAGGCTGGACGTTAAACTGTGCGGTTTTCGCTCACTTTTTTTGAGCGAAAACCGCACAGTTTCCATTTATCTGACGATCTTGTTAGCCATAACCAGAATCGACATGGGAATTTGCACCTCTATCTTTTGAGCGGTTTTCAAGTTAACCGACATTTTAAAATGATCAAGAGCTGAAGATGGAATGTCAGCAGGCTTTTTGCCCTGTAAAATCTGTAAAGCTTTTGCCGCCGCCAGCCTGCCCAGTTCATAATAATTGGGAACAAGACCCAAAAGTGCCCCGTCTTCAGGTACCATGCTTTCAACTGCGGATAAAGAGGGTATTTTGAATTCATTGACCAAAGCCATTATCTCTTTGCCAAGAGATTTCGTCATTGAGTCGGCCGGAAAGTAAACCGCATCCACCGCCCCTTTCATTAAAGGCAAAACCTTTAAGACATCACTCTTTTGTGAAATCTTATACTCCTTGAGCTCAAATTCTAAAAAGCTTTCCAGTTTATTTGCAATATCCTTCTGAATAACCGAATTCTGCTCTTTTGGGTTATATATTATCCCTAACCTGGAATAATTAATAACCTTCTTTAACGCTTTAAGCTGGTGAAGCACCGGAACCTGGTTGCTTGCTCCCACAGCATTATTTTTGGAAGTATCCCAGCCTGCAATTATTCCGGATTTGACTGGCCGACTTACAATATTGAAAACAACCGGTTTATCTTTTACCCTTGATAAAACTATCTTGGTGGCGGTTGTTCCAAATACATAAATTAAATCAACATACGTGCACTGAATACTATCGATAATCTTTTGCAACTTCCTGCGATTCTGATTAGCATGGTACTTTTTAAATGTTATCCGGTAATTGCTTTTCCCCAGCTCATCAATAAAACCTCGCTCTGCTTCGGTTTCCCCGCGCCATGTAATCATTGCTATTTTATAACTTTTTTCAGCAGAAGCAAAAGAAGGAAGAATAAGGCATAACAACAGCACCATGCCAACAATAGTAAATCTAATTGAGCAATATAAATTCATTTGACTGTAACACGTTAGAGTTTAAAAAAGCGCCTAAAGTGAGCTAAAGTGTCTAAAGTGACTAAAGTTGTGGAATTCTATCTATTTTATATTGAAAAGATGGAGCGAAGCGACACATTAACTTTAGGCACTTTAGTTCACTTTAGCTCACTTTAGGCACTTTAGTTTAGTCACTACGCAGCTTATCGATTCTGCGCATCAACGAATACCGGCTGATCCCAAGTATCTCTGCCGCACGGGACTTGTTTCCTTTGGTCTGTCTCAGAGCTTCTTCGATTATATCTTTTTCCACCTCGGAAAGCAAAGAATCTATGGGCCGGCCATTTAACCATTCTTCTCTTCCTTTAAACCCTCCCATCTTTTCCTGCTGACTTGTTATCATTTCCGGGGGAAGCAGGTTTTTATCAACGATTTTGCCCTTGCAGAAAATCACAAGCCTCTCAATGACATTTCGCAACTCTCGAACATTACCGTACCAGGGGTAATCTTCAAACATTTGTGCCACTTCGGGTGAAAGCTCTTTTGGCATCTTTCCCATATCCCGGCGGAATTCATCAAAAAAGTAACTGGCCAGAAGAAGAATATCATCTTTCCGCTCTCTCAGGGGAGGAATATTAATGGAAACAACATTTAATCGATAATATAAATCCTCACGAAATTTTTTCTGTTTAATCGCCCTTTCCAGGTCTTTATTAGTGGCAGCAATAATTCGTGCATCTACTTCAATATCCTTTTCCGCTACCCAGCCTTTTGAACTGCTTCTTTTCTAAAAATGTAAGTAATTTAGCCTGGATGGAAAAGGGCATCTCTCCTATTTCGTCAAGAAAAATGGTTCCCCCGTCTGCAAGTTCAAGTAATCCTTTTTTTTGCTGC
>JAUWOH010000474.1 GCA_030612225.1 Desulfobacteraceae bacterium | reverse complement strand
GAAGGGAAAAAACAAGATCAATCATTCAACCATGATAAAATTAAGCAGTTTGCACAAGTCATACATCACAGGCAACAATCGCCTTCATGTATTAAAGGGGATTAATCTTCATATTAAAAAAGGCGAATTGGTTTCGATTATGGGCTCTTCAGGCTCAGGAAAGTCAACCTTGCTGAATATAATCGGAATACTCGATTCTTATGACGCAGGAGAATATCGTTTAAATGACACCCTGATAAGAAATATGAGCGAAACCAAAGCTGCCCATTTTAGAAATGAAATTTTAGGATTTGTGTTTCAATCTTTTAATCTTATTCCCTTTAAAAATGCCATGGAAAATGTGGCCCTGCCCCTGTATTACCAAGGGATGAGCCGTAATAAACGAAACAAGATCGCTCTTGAATACCTGGATAAAATGGGCATTTCTCAGTGGGCAGAGCACCTGCCGGGTGAACTGTCCGGCGGTCAGCAACAACGGGTGGCCATTGCAAGGGCGATTGTAACGAATCCAAAAGTTATTCTGGCTGATGAGCCGACCGGCGCTTTGGATACCGAAACGTCTTATGGATTAATTGATCTTTTTAAAACCATCAACCAAACAGGAATAACCATAGTTATTGTCACCCATGAACATGATATCGCCGACAGAACAGACAGGGTTATTCGATTAAAAGATGGCAGTATTCAAAACCATGAGTAAAGAAGCCACGCCCGTCGAAGATCCCGTTATGCGGGGAAAGACGTGGTATTATTTTACCCCTCGAAAGAACTGTCAGGTACACTATGTTAGAAGTGACTAAAGTGTCTAAAGTGAACTAAAGTGCCTAAAGTTGTGGTATCGCTCTGCTCAATCTTTTTATAAAAATAAAATAGACAGAATTCCTTAACTTTAGACACTTTAGTCACTTTAGCTCACTTTAGTCACTCTTTATTCACTTTTTGAGATATACTCAGGCAAAGCCAATTATCTCTAATCACGCCTAAAGGACGTAGTTTTAAAAAAATGATTATCGATCTTGATAAATTCCAGGAAATTTTCAGCACCATTCAAAAAAACAGGTTGAGGACCTTCCTAACCGGTTTTAGCGTGGCCTGGGGGATTTTTATGCTCATAATTTTACTGGGAGCAGGTACGGGACTGGAAAAGGGTGTCAAAAGCCTTTTTAAGGACGCTACAAATAGTATCTGGGTTAGGCGGGGGCATACAAGCCTCCCTTATAAGGGCCTCCAACCCGGCAGGCGCATACGATTTACTAATGCTGATTATGAAGATGTAAAAAAGACTATAAAAGGGATTGAACATATCACTGCCAGATTTTACCGATGGGGAAATAATATAATTACATACAGGAATGAAAGCGGCGCGTTTAGCATTATTTCGTGCCATCCTGCGCATCAATATCTGGAGAATACAATCATTATAAAAGGAAGACACATTAATAAAATTGACATTGATCAATTTCGTAAAGTAGCTATTATCGGAACCGAAGTTGAAAAAATGCTTTTTAAGAACAAATCTTCTCTATGCAAATATATCAATATTAATGGAATTCCGTTTAAAGTTGTAGGCGTTTTTTCTGACCAAGAAGAACGCGTCGTGAGTCTAATATATCTTCCTATTTCTACTGCACAAAGAGTTTTTAATGGTTCAAATCGGATTCATATGTTTGCATTTACCACAGGCGCTGCTTCGGTGAAAGAAAGTCTGAATATGGAAGACCTGGTGCGTAAGAAGCTGGCAGCACGCCACAACTTTTCCATAGAAGACGAAAAAGCAGTCAATATATGGAATAATGTAAAATTCTATCAAAAATTTATAAACTTATTCAAGGGAATCAGGGTTTTTATATGGATCATTGGAATCGGAACGATAGTAGCCGGCATCGTGGGTGTCAGTAACATCATGCTTATCGCCGTTAAAGAAAGAACAAAAGAAATCGGCATTCGAAAGGCACTAGGAGCCACTCCTTTGTCGATTGTAACTTTGATTTTAACCGAAGCCGTAATTATCACTTCAATCTCCGGTTACGTCGGACTGGTAACAGGAGTGGCTGCCATTGAGCTGGCGGCAAAATATCTACCACAAACCGAATTTTTTCAGAATCCTGAAGTTAATTTTCAAGCAGCCATAGGCGCTATCATACTGCTTGTCATAGCAGGATCGCTGGCAGGACTGATCCCTGCTCGAAGAGCGGCCAATATAAAACCGGTTGAGGC
>JAUWOH010000027.1 GCA_030612225.1 Desulfobacteraceae bacterium | reverse complement strand
CAATTAGAATACAGATTAAGCATGTCTCATGTTCTTCTCCATCCTCGTGATTATGGAAACTTGTGATAATGAAAACAAAAATTAAAAATATACCAATGAGAACTAATACTCTCTTTGGTATAAAATGGTTTTTATAGCTTTGAGAGATTGCCATCAAGCTGCTCTCTTTTTATTATTTAAATGAAAATCGTCCGTAAGCCAGACCCAAAATATCAAGACGTATCCGCAGTCTGGTGAAGGATCAGACCAGTCATAATATGAGATCGTAGAAACCGAGGATTTACTATAGTTTGGCATCAATGGGTTTCCCAACAAGGCTAAAAAATCCTGTTGGGGGAGGGGTAGGCACATTTTGAGAGGTTTCTCCATATTAATCTTTACCTAAACTGATATATTATATTTGAGAAAAACCAGTATCTTTTAGAGGGAAGAGCATTTAGAAGTTTAGCATCGATTCAATGATAGGTAGAAATAGCGAAAAATAGTTAACGAAAAGTAATTGTGAGCCTGAGATTGAGGTTCAGATGAGCATAATATTAAAGTTTAAATATATGGGATACCATGCAATGTCAAGAAATTTCGGACTGGTGATTTATTGAGAATACCACAGGGTAACCTTAATTACAGATATCCTAAATATCACAACTTTTCAAACCGGTCTGATCTTGCCGATATGTTGATATCTGGAGATTAACGGCCGAATTCACCGGGCGCGTGCAACCGCCATTCAACCAACGATGTCACGAACAATTTTGAGAAGCTCGCTGTCCCGCGCTCCGGTGCAATGAGTTGTTCGGCGCGGGTCAACTAAGAGTTTCGCAGTTGCAGTCATCAACAACTCCGCGTATGTCTAGCAAGAGCGTCGTATGGTCAATATTCATCAAATGCAATTGCCGCAGACACTCGCTCCTATCCCTGGTTGGAATTCTGATTTTTACAATAACCTCTTTACTTGGTCTCTTCCGAGCGAAACTTAGAACGTATTTATTGATGTCGTTTCCTTGGAATGCCTTAGTGAAGATGCCCTTTTGAGCTATGAATCGAGGACTTGGATAACGCAATTGCTCAATAAAAGGTACAGATCGATCTGTCGATAATAACTTAGCTGCCTTCTTTTGCTTCGTCATCAATCGTCGAAGGGACCGGCTCAGCCCGTAGACATAACGATAGCTGTCGTCATTCGGTTCTCGCCTTTCGGCAAAACCGAAATAAGCAGCAACATATGGAGAAAGAGACCAGTCTATAAGAGGAGACATGAGTCCATAATGCTGGCCTAACGCCCAAGTGTCTACGTCATCCGGCGGAAGAACATTCGGGAACGACTCGTTCATCCGATTTTTGAACCGGTCGAGATGTGCCTCGAGCTTATTCGCGCGATCATCTTGACCCTTAGTTTGCACTTTGCGGTCGAATGACGACGTTAGCGGCCAATCCTGCCTTTGACCGCGCCACACATAACCTGGCTTTTTAGGTTGCGGGACGTTCCTTGATATATTGATTACTTATTTTGCAATAGCTTTAATTCGTTTTCCTTTGCAATTTTCTCACCGCGGGTTGCGGATTGGCTTACTGAAGGCTGAGATATTTTTAAACGGCTTGACAATTGTGCCATACTCATATCAAGTTCCCTTGATGCAAAAAAACATACTAAGCTTCTCGCTTGTACCTTATGGGGCTGTCTGAAGATAATTCTTCAGCTCTATTAATTATTCGATATGTCAATATATCAAGGAACGTCCCAGAACCCGAGCCCTGAGCCATGATGGGGAGTTGCCGAACGGAATAGCTGAGGGCTTTGAAGAAACCGAAAACCCGGACTGGCTTTTGAGCAGGCAATGTAAACCTATCTGAAAAAAGGCTATTCCAGAGAATGGATTGATCAGCGTCTTAAAAGCATTGAAATCAGGAAATAACTCACAGATGAATGGCAGCGTTCGCTACATGTTCAGACGGTCTCGAATCCATGCGGGGTCTCGGCGGCAGTCAATAATCGCGTGAATCTTTATCTCATCTCCTGAAACGGTATAATAAATTGCAAAAGGAAATCTTTCCGATAACATCCGCCGATAATTCTTGTGGACTATCCGATGTATACCAGCATACAACACAAGCGACTCAACGTCCGAGTAAATGCGATCCAGGAAATATGCCCCAAGCCCAGATGCTTGACCCTCATAGAAATTGTACCCTTCAACAAGATCATCTTCCGCTTGATCAACAATATAAATTTTCATGAGATTCTGGCAGCTATCCGTTTTTTTGCGGTTTCCCAGTCCACGAATGTTGCCTTGCCTTCTTTGACTAACTTTTCTCGTCTGTCCAATATGTCTTTGTGCCATTGAGGAACCGGAATCCGGTTTTGATTACAACAAAGATCACTCCAAAGCTCTTCCATGGCTTGCAGCTTCTCCTTTACTGTCATCTGTTCAAGTGGAAGCGTTGGCATATTATTTCCTCCATTTGGGGTTTAGTGGGCTTCATGGTGATTTATATCAAGCGAACAATTATAAATAAGGAAATACAGTACATAAGTTTAGAAATGTTATTTTTACCTGAACCTATACATCATAGTTATTTAAAAACCAAGCTATTATGAATCAGCAGCCGATTCATTACATAGAAACAGAAACAGAAAAACAGATTATTCCAAGTCCATGTCTAATAAAAATGCTTCCTCGACTGCTTGACCTATTTTTCCGCTCTTGCAGTATTGATAGTTCTTTACGTAATTAACAGCTTCACCCTGAACATTCGCAAAAAACAATAATTCCTGAAAGATATCATTGATAAAAAATCCCCTGCGATAGAACTGTAGATCTTCGCAACAATTCGGATTGAACCTTTGTCAGCCCCGCATAATCAGAGGCCTCCGCCCAAAGCGTTTCGATTTTATCAACCAATTCTTCCTTGATGGAAGCAGCCTTCTCTTTTGTAATCCCGAAAAGACCCGCTTCCGACAGAGCATTCTTTACGGTGCTTAAGCGGCCCTGTTTTCCGACAATCATGGCCTGGTTGGCAGTTAACCCGGCTCGAAGCATTGGACAAATATCATAAGCAGGTGTCAGGTGATAATGTTTTCCATCCCAGAAAAAAGCATGGTTTCTGGCATGATCATCATTATTCCCAATCAAAATATTAAACATCATGCGTCGAAAAAGCTCCGCGTTATCTCGGTTTGCATCTTTTCCATAGCGCCTGATAAATCCCGTCAGATCCAGATAAGACGCAAAACGGCTTTCGGTTTCATGGAGCTGTAAAGCTGTCAGGCCGCTGATCATAAATCGTCTTTTCATACCATTTTTCTCACGAATTCGGTCAAATCTTTCAATCAGCAAAACGTCCTTTCCCAATGATTCAACCAGGCGTACAGCAGGCACACTGATTTGACACTGCCCGGCCATCCACATGGCGGCCAGCTCGCTTCGGACAACCGGGTATTGATCTGTGGTGGAGCTGAATTTGGCAATCCAGCTGGACTGATTATCATAGAGTAATGCTTTTGGCCTGGCACCGCCTACACTGGAGCCATGCACCAAAGCGGCGTCCAGGGTGGCCGGCAGCGGATCTCCGTTTTCGATTAATCCTGCCGCTTCAACCAATTGGTCAATTGTTGCGGTTTCAAATTCATTTGCCTGATAATGATCGGATGATTCCTGTACGACCAAAGCGCCTATACGATCTGATCCTGCATTTAACAAATAATCAAACTCGGTGACTGTATTTTGATTCAGTCGATATAAAAGTACCCTTCTTCCCCAGGAATCGGGTGCAGCATCCCGGATGGCGCCATGCATCTCACCGATTCGCGGGCGGAAAGCACCGCTTTCTAAAGGCATTTCACGTATATCTAATGAAATCGCAGTTCTGCGTGCAAGATAGCTTTTGCCATAAAAAAATTGCAGTTCTCCGGCATTTTCTTGCAACTTGCCGCATAAAACCGGTCTGGTTTCATCCGGAAGCCATATCCAGACAAAAGCTTCAGAAGTCATTGTTTATATCATCCTTTCGCTTTCGGATCCTTTCGGGTAAATGCTTACCAATCTTTTCCAGGTATGCGGCAACAGATGAATCTGCACGCAGCCCACCAAAATCACTCCAGGAAAGCACCTGCAATCCCAGTATCCATGCAGTGGTAAGATAATTTCCTATCGCGACTTCAGGTGCGCCTTTTTCCATCCGGACGATGGTCATTCGCCCTACACCAACACGATTTGCCAGTTCTTCCTGTGTAAATCGCCTTTCCTTACGTCCGGAAGAAATCAGCATACCCAGTTCCTTAAGCACGTGACGAACCGGCAAGGGCAAGTGATTTCCAATCTGTTTTCGCGCCACTGTCAAACCCTCATAATGATTCATTTATAGATAACTAAGCTTGTTAATGCTCTATATATAAATCATATCGCACAATGTCAACTTGTTTTTTTGGTATAAAAGATTATCTCACCTGTTTCAGGAAATTGCTCTTGCCAGGACTGATGGAACTTATTTACAGACTCATATATACTGTTTGACATTGAACCGTCGATTGATATATTTTACCCTCGTTTATCTCGGTTTGTCTGGGTGAAATACCAGTGAGTCTGGCCCATGGCAAATCTGTCGAACTAGTTTCATTGCTTTGCTCGGCTACAGCTCAAACCCCAGAAGATATTGGTCTGGCCTAAAAACCATATTAAAACAAGAGGGTAGCGAAGTGTACGAAAATATCGTACAGATACAAACCTGTCTGAAAAAATGCTTTTCACCACTGAGCTCACAGAAAACACAGAGAAAAACCTGTTTAATTAACTATTTATCTCTGTGAACTCAGTGCTCTCTGTGGTGAATTCAACTTTATACGACGTCATCAAACTTAATAATTTAAGGAGGACACTATGGCTTATGATCCTGAAATGGATAAGGTTTTAAAAAAATGGAAATGTGAGGAAACCGGGCTTCTTGTTTCAATCAACCGGTACGGCAACAGTGAGGCTAAACTTCAGATTGGCCCAAGGATTTTGCTTAAAAAAGATGGCAGCGAAAGAGCTCCTGCAAAAGCCGGTCGCCTTACCATTGAGGATTTGTTGTGGTTTTATGACATTATAGATGAGGTAAAAGATGAACTTTCGGGCCTTGCAAAGCCGGAGTGATGAGATTGTAACTCCTGTAAAAGGAAAGAATTCCCCGAATTTGGGGCCTGTTGCAGTAATGGTGAGCAGTCAGGCTGATCTGAATTTATTTTGCAGCCTGACAAATCTGGATAAAAAAAAACACAAAAATCTATTTGTCAGCAGGTTATATGTTGAAAATACTGCTGAGGCAAGATTTACTGTGGTTGGGCCTTTTGTCGGTGCACCTTATGCAGTAATGCTACTTGAGACACTTATTGCCTGGAACGTAGAAAAAATTATATTTTTCGGGTGGTGCGGGGCAATATCTCCCGATGTTAAAATCGGGGATATTATTATTCCGGATAGTGCTATAATTGACGAAGGGACATCGAAGCATTATCATCAAGGAGATGATGGTGTATCCCGGCCATCTTCTTATATCCTGGAAAATACAAAAGAAAACTTAAAAAAAGCCGGTATTGATTTTCATGAGGGCCTTGTATGGTCAACAGACGCCATTTACAGAGAGACCTGTGAAAAAGTAAAGTACTTTCAGGAAAAAAATGTTCTGGCCGTTGAAATGGAACTGTCGGCTCTTTTTACCGTAGGAAAGTTTCGAAATGTTCAAATAGGCGGCATCCTTGTTGTCTCTGATGAACTTTCGACTTTAACATGGCGGCCCGGATTCAAAGAACAGCGCTTTAAAGAAAGCCGCAAGGCTGTTGTCGAAGTGATAAAAGAAATAATATTGTTGTAATAACACCCACTCAACTACTCAACCATTTGACGAGATCTGTATAAAAAATGAAAAAGACTGAACCCCTTGTTAAATCTTTAAAAAAATATAATGAGGCATACAGAAGCGGAAACCCGCTGGTGAGTGACCACGAATATGACAACCTTGTTCAAAAGCTGAAAGATCTTGACCCTGATAATCCATTTCTGCAATCCGTAGAACCTGAAAAATTCAATGGGAAAAAAGAAGTCAGGCATCCTGTTCCCATGCTTTCAACTGAGAAAGCATACACTGAAGGTAAACTCGAGCGATTTGTAAACAGAGTTAAAAAAGAAGCCGGTGAGATCGGTATTAAAGAAATAACGTTTAAAGTAACGGCAAAACTCGACGGTCTCGCCGGACGTGATGACGGAAAAATATTTGCTACAAGGGGTAACGGCGAAGTTGGATACGAGATCAGCAGTGCCTTTAAAAAAGGTGTGATTCCTGTGGGCGGAAGGGGATTAGGAATAGGCGAAATAGTTATTGTTAAATCTTATTTTGATGAACATTTATCAGATCAGTTTGAACATCCAAGGAACATGGTTGTAGGAATTATTTCATCTGATACAGTGAATGAATATGCCCAAAAGGCTCTTCAAGATAAAATGGTTGTTTTTGTTCCCTATGCCATGCTTCCGACCTGGAAAGGAAGTAGTGATGAGCTTTTGGAAAATACCGGGGAAATTATATCGGATCTTATATCGAGGACGGATTATCCGACAGACGGTGTTGTGGCTGAAACAACCGATGATGATGTAAAAAAATATATGGGAGCTACAGCTCACCATTACAGGTGGCAGGTCGCCATCAAGAAAAAGGGTGAGACGGCTTTAACGGTTGTTGAAGGAATCATCTGGCAGGTTGGAAGAACCGGAAACATAACGCCTGTTCTTCAAATCCGTCCAACGCATCTTTCCGGTGCTACAATCAGACGTGTTACCGGCCATCACGCTGGTTTGATACAAAAAAAAAGTGTTGGAATCGGTTCCGAAATTGAAATCGTACGAAGCGGTGAAGTTATCCCAAAACTCGAAAAAGTAATCAAAGAATCAGGCCGGTTCAGCATTCCCAAAGAGTGCCCTGCCTGCGGCTTTATCCTTGAATGGAATAAGGACTTTCTAAAATGCAACAACCCTTCATGCAAGGCTCAGATCGAACAGGGTATCAGCCACTGGTTTAAAACCCTCGGTAATGCCGACTGGTTCGGCATTAAGACAATTCAGAAGCTTGTCAATAGCGGTTATGACAGCCTTAAAAAAATCTATGCAATGACAATTCAAAATTTTATTGATATCGGTTTTGGCCCGGTTCAATCAAAAAATCTTGCAGAGGCTATTGATATAAGTAAAAGTAAATCCGTTGAAGACTGGCGCTTTCTGGCCGCTTTCGGCATTTCCGATCTTGGGCCGGGGGATAGCCGGAAGCTCCTGTCACATATCATACTTGAAGATCTTCTGAACGCAAAGGCTGAAGATATTGAGAATATACATGGTTTTGGTTCCATTACGAGCAGGTCAATTACATCAGGCATAGACAGAATAAAAAATACTATAAATTATATGCTGTCTTTAGGTTTTAATCTTGAAAAAACAGTCCTTGCAAACGATACAAAGTTTTCTGAATCCTTCCTTTTTAGTAAAAAAATCGTGTTTACAGGAAAAATGAAGCATGGGACAAGGGAAGAAATGCAGGTTGCGGCAAGAAAACTTGGTGCAAAGGTGCAAAGCTCTGTCAGCGGAAATACGGAATATCTGGTATGCGGAGAAAATGCGGGCCAAAATAAAATTGCTAAGGCTAAGAAATCAGGGGTCCTGGTTATGTCTGAAAGCGAATATTTTGAAATGCTGGAAAACACCAGAATATGAAAAACCAAAGCTTTTTTAAGCCAGATACTATAGGATTGAATATTGTCGATTGAATATTGAAAATTGAATGAAATCTATCAATCTATATAAGAAAGATGGCTTGCCGGGGCGTAGCCAAAGGCGAAGCCTGGAGCGAAGCGATTCGACAAATATTCAATCTTCAATAATCAATAGTCATTCAGATTCCGGCTTGTCCTGGTTAGAATTATAGATTTATCCAACTATCAATTGAATTTATATTCATCAAGAGGGAACTTTTGAAAAATGGAAAGTAATGTCAGAGCCCATGTAATAATCAGCGGAAGAGTACAGGGTGTCTTTTTCAGAATGGAGACGCTTAAAGCTGCGCATCTTTATGGTGTTTCAGGGTGGGTAAGAAATAAAGCCGATGGAACCGTCGAAGCCTTGTTTGAAGGAGATAAGACGAGTGTTGATTTAATTCTCAAGTGGTGCCAGGAAGGTTCCCCGCCTGCAAAGGTCGAAAAGACGGAAGTAAATTGGAAAGATTATACAGGCGAGTTTAAAGAGTTTAAAATCGCATATTAATTTATTTTTCCGGCACCCAGATGTCTGAGTGCCGGAAAAATAATAATTAAATAGAGTCTTTTAGTTTTTTACCCGGACGAAATTTTACAACATTACATGCCTTAATTTTAATAGGCTCGCCTGTTTGCGGATTGCGACCCTTACGTGCTTTACGACGGATTTTTGCGAAAGTGCCAAAACCGACCAAAGTAACCTTTCCCTCTTTTTTCTTCAGCGCTTTTGTGATGTTGGCCATAAAAGAGTTAAGTGCATTAGCTGCTGCAACCTTGGAAATTTTTGCGTCCTTTGCCATCATGTCAACCAATTCTGCTTTTGTCATTATTCTGTTCCCCCTTTTGTTTAATTACTTTTGTTTAATAGATAGCAGATAAACATCTGCCAATAGCCTGTTTGCCTATGTCAATATAGTAGGTGATTTTTCATGTCAACAGAATTCTGCATTTTTAGGCACTTTTATTAAAAAAAATACAGCAGACCCCCTAAAAAGAAGCATTTGCAGCAATAATTTTCAGGAAAATAAGCATTGGCAGTGGATGCAGCGTATTGAAAAACAAGAAGTTGTTTTGAATTTTTGTACCCGCCCCCATTTGGAACAAAAAATTTGCATAATCTGCGTCCTATAAGCGTTCGCAGGTGCTGCAGATGTGCGTAATCAGGGTGACCAGCTTATAGTCTGCTATGCTGGTTGCCCTGATCACGCGCAGATGCGGTGCCTGTGAACGCTTACGAAATTTTCAAAACAGCGCATTGACGAATCGTACAGGATCAAAGTCCTGCAAATCTTCAATTTGTTCTCCAACCCCGATATATTTCAGAGGAATGTTAAGAGCAGTAAAAATACCTACAACAACCCCGCCCCTGGCCGTTCCGTCAAGTTTTGTAAGGGCAATCGCTGTGATATCGAGAGCCTCATTGAATGATTTGGCCTGGGATAATGCGTTTTGACCTGTTGTTGCATCAAGGACGAGCAGAATTTCGTGGGGAGCTCCCGGGAGTTTTTTGGAAATGGTCCGTTTTATTTTTTTTAATTCTTCCATCAGGTTTATTTTGGTGTGAAGCCTTCCCGCAGTATCAACTAACACGATATCACAATCTCTGGCTATAGCGGCCTCAATGCTGTCGTATGCAACTGCGGCTGGATCTGTCCCTTCTTTTTGTTTAACGATGTCTGCGCCGGCCCTATCAGCCCATATTTCAAGCTGTTCAACCGCTGCAGCCCGGAAAGTATCGGCAGCAGCGATTAGAACCTTTTTACCGGCAGAAGTGTATCTTGCAGCAAGCTTGCCGATGCTGGTGGTTTTCCCTGTTCCGTTAACACCGACTACCATTATAACATGTGGGTGGCTTGTAATCTTATCAGAAACCTGGGTCTGTGCATCGAGAAACGAAAGTATCTCCTCTTTAAGCGCATTTTTCAACTCATCAGCATCTTCGATTTTTGAAGATTTGTCGGAGATGCGCTCTATAAGGTCCATGGATGTCTGAACACCCATATCCGAGGTTATCAAAAGTTTTTCTAACTCCTCCAGCAGATCATCATCTATTTTTTTCTTTTTTGCAAAAAGATCTTCGAGATCGGTTGTAAGGATTGCGCGGGTTTTGGACAGGCCCGCTCTTAGGCGTTTGAAATAAACAGCTTGCCGGTCCGGCAGCTCTTCTTTATCTTTTTGAGCCTTGTTTGGTGGGGTCTTTTTTTTTAGCCAGTTTAGAGTCATAGAAATCCTGTAAAATTGATGGCGTCGTAGAAAGTCTCATCTACTGCGTTGTAGCGGTTTTTCAGGTACTCGACATACTATAACGTATAGTCTCGTCCCTGAAAAACCGCTACGCCTTTTTATCCCGCTGATTTTTAGCGGGGGTATATAAGCCTTTTTACTTAGCCATCCTGTGTTTATTCAAAGACTTTTTACGAGTTCATCAAATTTACAAACTCAAAAAGAAACTTGATGGTGAGTTTGTAAATTTCTGGTAAAAATCAATTTACCATTTCTTTGCGTTGTTCAAAGTTAACAGAAACAACTTTCGAAATTCCTTTTTGTTCCATTGTAATTCCGAAAAGGGTATCGGCAAACTCCATGCTGCTCTTGTTATGCGTTACCATAATAATTTGAGATTTTTCACCAATAAGCTGGAGCAGGTCATTAAAGCGATATACATTAACATCATCAAGGGGGGCATCAATTTCATCCAGAAGACAGAAAGATGTCGGCTTGATTAAGAAAAGTGAGAAGATAAAGGCAATGGCGGCAAGCGCTTTCTCCCCACCTGAAAGAAGACTCATTCTTATAAGTTTTTTCCCGGGCGGATGGATCATAAACTCCACACCTGTTTCCAGAGGGTTGTCAGGCTGTGAAAGCACAAGTTTGGCTGTTCCACCTTCAAAAAGACGAGGAAATACCTCACTAAGTTTTTCATTAACCAGGTTTAGCGTATTAATAAATCGATCTTGAGTGATCCTGTCAATTTTTCTGATTACTTTTTGAAGATCTTCAACGGCTTTTACAAGATCGTCATGCTGTTTGGAAAGAAAATCGAACCTGATTTTATGCTGTTCATATTCTTTTATGGCACTAAGATTAACATCGTTGAAATTTTCCATCTTTCTTTTCAAACGGGAAAGTTCTTCTTCCATTTCATCCGGCGACATTTTTACCGTTTGTTTCAGCTCATTTGACATCTTTTTATTTTCCGTCTTTATTTCGGAAATAGTTATGTGATAACGTTCTATCAGGCGGTTTTCGATATTTTCCCGCTTTAAATGTCGCTGGGATTGTTCAAGTTCGAGCATACGAAACTTTTCTGAAACTTTTTCTCGTTGTTTTCGGATGTCTGAGATATTATCATCGCTATCTTTCAGCGTTGAATCAATTTTCTGATAATCGTCCTCATTTTTATCAATAGCATGATGCAAAATTTTTATATCTTCGTAATTAGCGTAAAGATTATGTTCAAATTCTTTTATTTTCTGTTTTAAAGAGTTTTCTTTTTGATTTTTTCGGTTGATTTCTGCAGTAAGCTGTTCAAGTTGCTCAATATTATCATCAAGGAATTCTTTAAGTCGCCTTGCTGTATTGGTGATGTTTTCCAGTCTTGCGTTTAAAGAGGTCAGTTTGAGCTTCAGTTCGACGGTTTCCTGGTCAAAAGTGTTTACCTGAGCTGATATGGAGTCCGCTTGAGCTGTTTTTTCCGCAACTGTGTTCTGCAGGCTGACAATCTGATCGGAGATTTCGGACAGAGCCTTATTGTACTCTGCCATTTCTTCATCAGCATCGCTCTCTTCACCCATAAGCTGCTGCTGTTCCAGACGTACAATTTCAAGATGGTGCCGGCAGTGCTTTAAATCCTCAGAGGCTTTGTAAAAATCTTTTTCCGCTTCAACTCCCTGGCTGGCAACCTTGTTTTTTTCTTCTATAAGTTTTTGCAGGTCGCTTTCAAACATGCGAAGTTCGGATTCCATGTCGGTTTGATCTGCACGGGCGAATTCCAATTTCCGGTCTAAATCACTAATACTGTGCTTTAAATCCCTGATTTCCTGTTTTTTAGTGAAGATACCGGTAAAATTATCTTTGCTTCCACCAATTATTAAGCCTTGATGGGACAGTATGTCGCCGTCTTTAGTTACTATGGTTTGCAGCGCCCCGTTGCTGTTGAAAATTGTTTTGGCTTCTTCAATATCGTCTGCAACAAGAACGTGTCCCAAAAGCGCGCTGGTTATCTTTTCAAAGCCTTCCTTTACTAAAACATGGTTTAAAAGAAGTTTTGAAGGATCAGGCTTTCTCTGCTGTCCATATTCAATTTGCCTGATAGTTGAAATCGGAATAAATCCGCTGCGGCCGGCGCTGTTAGACTGAAGATAGTCCACAGCATCAAGGCCCGCCTGTTGATCCTTAACTAATATATACTGCAATGATTCTCCAAGTGAGGCTTCCACTGCGGTTGCAAAGGTGGGTTCCGGATCGATAATATCCGCCATCAGGCATATGACATCGTTTTGCAGTTTGGAGCTTTTGGGGTGGATATTTGAGTTTTGCCCATCGGGTTTTGTGCTATGCACTTTCATTATTGCCTTGACGCCGTCTTTGTACCACTCAAAGCCGTCCTCCATTTTCTTTAAGGCAGCATAGTTTGATTTAATATTGTTTTGTTCAAAATCAAGGGTCTGAACATGCTTTACCTGGACGGCCAGTGTCTTACTTTTATCATCGAGTTGTTTGCCTGTTATTTCAATGCGACTTGAAAGATCGTTGATTTTCTGTTTTAAAGATTTAAGCTGCTCTTTTGCCCTGGTTTCTCTTTCCAAGACGTCAGTAACCTCTTTTTTTGCGATTAATTCTTCCTCATTTGCCCTTTTCAGACGTCTTTTAAGGTTTTCTTTGTTACTTGAGGCATTTTGATAGATGTTTTTATTTCTTGCTTCCAGGGCCACTTTGTTCACAAGCTCTGTATTACAATCTCCAAGCTCCCGGTTAAGCACAGACAATTGTTCTTGTATGCCGGCTGAATCAGACTGCTGTTTTTCGAGCATTATCTTTGTTTCATCAATATCCTTTTTTATCATGATACTCTGATTATCACTCTGGGCAATTTCGGTTTCCATTTTGCTTCTTTTTTCTTTCAGTTCCTCCCTTGCCGATTCAAATTCTGAAGCTTCTATGCTAAGTCTTTCAACATCCTTTTTGTAATGAGCAAGATCATTTTCGGTTCTATCGATATCTCGCTGCATTTCATATTTATTTGATTTTTGCTTCGATATTTCCTGATTTTTTTCCCAGCGCTGCAGTTTTATTTCTTCAATTGCCAGGTCAAGCTTTTCAAGTTGTGTTGAATGACATATGTCTGTATCCTTCAACTCTTTTAACAAAGAATCTGCTTCATCAATGTTTTGTGTATAGTCATCATAATGCAAAATTGCCAGCCGAACGTCGAGTTGTTTGATACGTTCCTGGAGGGTTTTAAAAAGTTCCGCCTTTCTTGCCTGCCGCTTCAGGCTGGCCATTTGGCGCTTAATTTCCAGAATAATATCATTGATACGTAACAGGTTATGGTTTGTAGTCTTAACTTTTCGCAGAGCTTCAATCTTTTTGCTTTTAAAGATTGTGGTCCCGGCGGCCTCTTCAATGAAAAATCTTCTTTCATCCGGCCCGGCATCAGTTATTGCACCGATATTTCCTTGCTGTATAACGGCATACGATTTTGCGCCAAGACCGCTTCCTAAGAAGACTCTGTGCACATCCTTGAGCCTGCATGGCTGCTTATTTATTAAATAAGCGCTTTCGCCGGATCGATAAAGACGCCTGGTGAGCATAATTTCAGTAAAATCCTTTAATTCTTCCGGTGCGGAACCATTGTCGTTTAAAAGAGTTAAGGACACTTCTGCCAAATTAAGAGGCATTTTACCTTTTGTACCGGCAAATATGACATCTTCCATGGACTTACCGCGGAGAGTTTTAACGCTCTGTTCGCCCATAACCCAACGCAGCGCATCAACCACATTACTTTTGCCGCAGCCATTTGGTCCGACAATTGCAGATATTCCTATGGGAAATTCAATACTCTCTTTTTCAAAAAAGGATTTAAATCCGGATATTTCAAGTTTTTTAAGTTTCATGCTAAAGATCTCCGACTTTATTTCGGAATGCTGTTCAATTTGTTGATATTTTATATCCCAAGATTTATAACAGAAAAGATTTTGCTTGTAAAGGAAAAAACACAACAGGCGGTATATTTAAATTTTAATAATACAATATGTGGTAGATTTTGATTTTGTTGTGTATTTTAGAACAGATGGATATCGTATGGAAAAAGTGAGAAGCAAAAAGAAATCTACAATTTTAAATAGGACAAGCCGGAACCTGATTGAATATTGATTATTGAAGATTGAATATTTGTTGAATCGCTTCGCTCCAGGCTTCGCCTTTGGCTACGCCCCGGCAAGCCATCTTTCTTATATAAAGGGATGGATTTCATTCAATTTTCAATATTCAATCGACAATCTTCAATCCTAAAGTATCTGACTTAGAAAAAGCTTAGTTCTTTCATGTTCCGGGTTTTTGAAAAAATGCTCCGGTGTTCCGACTTCCACAATAGCCCCTTCATCCATGAAAATTACACTGTCAGCTACTTCCCTTGCAAAACCCATTTCATGGCTTACAACAATCATGGTCATTCCTTCTTTTGCCAGGGTTTTCATAACATCGAGCACTTCACCTATCATTTCAGGATCCAGGGCAGATGTCGGTTCGTCAAAAAGCATCACCTTAGGTTCCATAGCCAATGCGCGGGCTATGGCAACACGCTGCTGCTGTCCGCCGGAAAGCTGATCAGGATAGACCTGGACTTTATCGCTAATGCCGACTTTATCCAGCAGAGCCATGGTTTTTTCTTTTGCTTGAGCTTTTGAGCGTTTACGGACAACACATTGTGCAAGGGACACATTTTCAAAAGTAGTTTTATGGGGAAAAAGGTTAAACGATTGAAAGACCATTCCTACTTCAGCCCGCACCTTGTTAATGTCTGTTTTAGGATCAAGCACATTTACCCCATCAATAATTATTTTCCCCGTGTCCGCTGTTTCCAGCCGGTTCAGACATCTTAAAAATGTGCTTTTGCCTGATCCTGAAGGCCCGCAAATCACAACCACTTCGCCCGCACCGATTTCATTTGATACATTAACCAGCGCCTTGATTTCATGGGGTACATGAAAGGTTTTATATAGATTCTCAACTGTAATCACGTTTTTGCCATCCTTTTTTCCAGATATTGAATAGACATCGAAAGTGAGAAGGTTATAAAAAGATATAAAATTGCACAAAGAAAATAAAGTTCAAATGGCATCAGGCTTGCTGCAACAGCTTCCCTTGTGCTCTTGAGCAATTCGGAAATGGCAATAACCCCAAGGAGTGAAGAATCTTTAATCAAGCTGATAAACTGACCCGCAAGAGGTGGTAATATCCTCCGTAAAGCCTGTGGCA
>JAUWOH010000069.1 GCA_030612225.1 Desulfobacteraceae bacterium | reverse complement strand
TCAGGCGACTTGAAAAAAGCAACTTTAAGATCGTCGCCATGAAGATGCTCCACATGACAAAACGGCAGGCTGAAGGCTTTTATGCTGTTCACCAAGAACGCCCTTTTTTTGAAAGCCTGACCGATTTTATGTCATCCGGGCCTGCTGTAATGATAGTTCTTGAAGGTGAAGATGTTATATCAAAATACCGCGAATTAATGGGAGCCACCAATTACAAGGAGGCAGCAGAAGGGACGATAAGAGCCGATTTTGCCACAGACATAGAAAAAAATATAGTACACGGTTCCGACGCACCGGCAACTGCGGCCTTTGAGATCGGTTATTTTTTTAACAGCTTTGAAATTGTAGGCTGATGACTGAAAGAGTAAATCTAAACAACATTTCCATTGTTTTGCATAAGCCCCGACACCCTGAAAATATCGGGGCTGCCGCCCGTTCCATGTGCAACATGGGATTAAGTCAGCTTGTTGTTGTAAATCCAAAAAACTATATTCTTAAAAAAGTCCTTAAACTGGCAACCCATGTGGCAGCAGATATTGTAGAGCATGTAAAATTTTATGAAGACCTTAAAGAAGCTCTCTTAGGGTATAATTATGTGGTTGGAACTACAGCACGTCTTGGTGGGGAGCGCCAGGTCGTCAATTCCCCTTCAAAGCTGGCCGAAAAGCTGATCCCTGTCTCCCGGAAAAACCGGATTGCCATTGTTTTTGGCCCTGAAGACAAAGGTCTTTCCAATGAAGATATCAGACTTTGCCATGTACTGGTAAACATCCCGACTGCCGAATTTTCTTCGCTAAATCTTGCACAGGCTGTAATGATCATCTGTTTTGAAATATTTACCGTCGGCAGGAAAGAAAATGAAAAATATGCGCCCCGCCTTGCAAACCGCCATGAACTTGACGGAATGTATGACCAGCTTAAAGATATTCTGGTTAAAATCAGCTATATTAACCACGAAAATCCCGATTACTGGATGAATAAGCTGCGGCATTTTTTTACACGCATGCAGCTTAGGGCCAGAGAGGTGAGTATCATACGGGGAATTTGCCGACAGACAGACTGGTATGGGAAAAAGCGATATGAAGATGGTTTAAAAAGCAAAAATAAGGATGAAGTAAAGAAAGGAGCTAAAAATGCCGGTAAGGAAATATGACGCGCTTGAAGCAAACAAAGTCGAAATGGAAGGTGCCGTAAATGTTTATAAAAAAGTTCCCATTGGCAAGAAAGAGGGCTGGGACGGTTACACCATGCGAACCTTTACCATAGGTCCGGGCGGTCACAGTCCCAGGCATTCCCATGACTGGGAGCATGTGAATTACGTGATACAAGGTAGAGGCAGGTTGATGATCGATGGCAGGGAACAGGATATCGATGAAAGGGATTTTGCATTTGTGCCGGCTAACATCGAACATCAGTTTTTAAATCCCTATGATAAAGACTTTGAATTTATCTGCATCGTGCCAAATCGAGGGGAATATTAAATCTGTACTGTTGAACTCAAGTTTCGCACTTCTTATCTACACTGAAGAGTTGATTCACATCTGACCTTATATCTTAATTGTCATCAGGGTATCACTTTTTGCTAAATAGGGATGCAAAACTTGAGTCACTAATTATTGAATCCAGGGCTATTGAATATTCTTAGAATAGTCTTAATTTTGTAAAGCAGGGGTTCACGCAAAAACTAAAGCAGAGAAGGGGGTTGAAATATGAACAGGGTTAAAATATTATTTATTTCATTTATCATTTTATTCGGGTTGTTAGTTGCTGTCTCATGCAGGACACCCGGGACGTACTTTATCGGTGTAAAATATGCCGGAGATCCCGAAACAAGTATCCAGGGAACTGCTCTAATAGGGATGCAATCTTTCCTTGATAAAAGAGAAGAGGAGAGTAAAAACTATATAGGGGCCAGAATCGTAGGAAAGGACCAAAAGGAATTATTCCTGTCGAGTCCGGTATCTGTGGCCGATTCGGTTACCTCGGCTTTTAAAGAATATGCTGAGAAAAGGGGATTTGAGGTAAAAAGCATTTCCGGATGGGATTTATCTCCTGCAGGCTTGAAAACCGTGGATAAAGGGTTGAAATATGTCGTAGGTGGGCATATCGAAAAGCTAAGATGCGATGCAACAAAACGTGTTGGCAGGACAAACATGGTTTTGGAGATTAAAATAACAACCTATGTCGGTAGTGTGGAAACCGGCAGTGTGACAAAGAGGCCATTTGAAATCAAACTGACAAGAACCGATCCGACCTTTGGTGCGTCGGGCCTTGAGGAATTTGTAAATGAAGCTCTTGCAAAGATCATTGCAAATACACTTGCAGATTTAAATTGATGGATAAATTCAAAGTTCCTTCAGACGAAATCGACCGGCGGATAAAAAGAATTCAAAAAGAACTACATGGTAATGGGCAGGATAATGAGATTGACGGACTCTTTATTGTCCAGCGGGTTGATCTTTTTTATTTTTCCGGCACAGCCCAAACCGGTTTTCTATATATTCCCGCTGAAGGTCAACCGGTTTTGTTTATAAAGCGTTATTTGCCAAGGGCCAGGGAAGAATCATCTATAAAGAATATTATTGAAATAAAATCCATAAAGGAAGTGCCTGGTTTGATTGTCGATTTTTGCGGTAAACTGCCCGGCACTATGGGTTTTGAATTTGATGTCCTGCCGGTAAGAGATTTTAACTTTTATAAAGGGCTCTTTGATGTTGAAAAATTTGTGGATGGATCACCGCTTATCCACAAAGTTAGAATGATTAAATCCGTATGGGAAATTGAGCAGATTGAAAAAACGGCTGAACTGTCGCAAAAAACATTTGAATATATGAAATCGGCTATCCGCCCGGGACTGACAGAGATGGAGTTTGCCGGCATGTATGAAACTTTTGCCAGAAAACTTGGACATGGAGCCAAGCTGCGGGTTCGTGACTATCAGACCGAAGGATACCCCTGGCATATATTAAGCGGAACAAACGGCGGTCTTTTAGGGCTTCTCGATTCACCTGCCAGCGGAGAAGGAACTTCCGCCGCTTTTCCCTGCGGCGGCGGAAATAAGCTCCTTGCCCCTGGCGAACCGATTATGATTGACTTAGGATCGGTACTCAACGGCTATCATATGGACGAAACAAGGATGTTTGCCATCGAATCAATGCCGGAGCGAGCATTGGATGCCTGTCAGGCAGCTATAGAAATACACAACAGGGTATTAGAAATAGTAAAACCAAATATCAGCCTTGATGAACTTTTCCGGCACTCTGTTGAAACAGCGAAATCTTTAGGCTATGCTGAGCCTTATCTTGGCCCTTCCGGTCACGAGGTAAGTTTTGTAGGTCACGGAATCGGGCTTGAGATAGTTGAATTTCCTATAATTGCCAGTGGCAAAAAAGAGCGCCTTGAGCCTGGAATGACCTTTGCCCTGGAACCTAAGATGGTTTTTAAGAATGAATTCTCAGCCGGTATTGAAAGCGTCTTCCTGGTTACTGAAAAGGGAAACAGATTATTAAGCAAGGTGCCATTGGAAATCTTTATATGTTAAAATTGATGTCGTCCTCAAAATTCGACTTTGGATACAGCTTCGTTAAGGCTACGCCGAGACAAGTTTTGTACGCTCGTAGTATTTTTTGAACATCGAACATCGAACGTTGAACATTGAACATCGAATACTGAAG
This sequence comes from Desulfobacteraceae bacterium, assembly GCA_030612225.1. Lineage (GTDB taxonomy): Bacteria > Desulfobacterota > Desulfobacteria > Desulfobacterales > JAUWMJ01 > JAUWMJ01. The sequence continues at coordinate 7,737 of JAUWOH010000069.1, read as the reverse complement.
TCGCTTCGCTCCACCAGTCTATAAATTGACAGAATACATTATTCAAAATTCAATGTTGGACGTTCGATGTTCGATGTTCATAATCTGATGTTGAACGCTCATAACCTTTTAACTTGTTTTACAATTGATGTAACACTCCGGTTAACAGTTTAGAGGTTTCTGGTTAAGGAAAGATGAAGAGCGCAAAGTAACTAACCGTGAGCCCTGAACCGTGAACTCTGAACCTGAGTAGTCACAAAGGGAGTTTAGTTTATGTCTGATAATAACTTAAGTTTCGAACAGGGGCCGATAAGGCCGCCAAACGAGGCTCGCAGCCTTCTTTTGCGTGTAACCCGGAACTGTCCCTGGAATCAGTGTCTTTTTTGTCCGGTTTATAAAAGAAGAAAATTTTCTCTGCGTACTGTCGATGAGATCAAACAGGATATTCAGACCGCCAGGGATATTGCAGATGATATCAAAGCTGTTTCGTTGAAACTGGGATACAGCGGCAAGGTAAATGACCAGGTCATCAGCAGTGTTCTCAATAGCTCTAACCACAGCAATAGCTATCAAAGCATAGCTGCATGGATGTATTATGGAACAAATGCCTGTTTTCTGCAGGACGCTGACAACCTGATAATGAAAACAAAAGACCTGGTGGATGTTTTAAAATTTTTAAAAGAAAAATTTCCGGAAATAACAAGGATAACCACCTATACCAGATCCAGAACAGTAGTGCGTAAATCCATAGAATCTTTAACACAGATTCGCAAAGCAGGTCTAGACAGGATACATATCGGGCTTGAAACAGGATACGGCACCCTCCTTAAGCTTATGAAAAAAGGCGTGAGCAGTGCACAACATATTGAGGCCGGTCAAAAAGCGATCCAGGCAGGCATGGAGCTTTCCGAATACGTTATGCCCGGGCTCGGCGGACAGGAAATGTGGGAAGAACATGCAAGGGAAACTGCAAAAGTCCTAAACGAGATTAATCCGCACTTTATTCGCCTCAGAAGCCTTAGGGTGCCTCCTCGTGTACCTCTTTACAAGAAGTTGGAAGACGGCAGTTTCACAATGCAAACAGATGACATGCTTGCGGAAGAAATCAGGCTTTTTATAGATACTCTGGACGGGATAACAAGCACGGTAACAAGTGATCATATCATGAATCTCCTTGAAGAAGTATCAGGAAAGTTTCCGGAGGATAAGGAGAAGCTGCTGGATGTAATAAAAAAATATCAAAAACTTCCTAAAGAAGATAGATTGATATACCGTGTCGGCCGTCGTGGAGGCACGTACCGCTCAACAAACGATCTGGAAAGGGACCCTGCAACCTATCAGAAAATTAAAAAGCTGATTTCCGAAGTTAAAGAAAATGAAGGGGAGCGGGGAGTTGAAAAGTTTATTGCAGAACTTGTTGACAGATATGTTTAGGCTCTGAGAATTTGCCTGGTTTGGTGCTTAGCAACATCATAATTACAATTTGTTGTCGATTGATTCATGATTGAAGATTGAAGATTGAAGATTGAAGATTGAAGATTGAAGATTGAAGATTGAATATTGTCAATTGGTGGAAGTCGCTGTGCTCAATCGATTTTATAAAAAAAATTTCCATCCTTCAATCATCAATCTTCAATTTATCGTTATTTACTGCTCTGAAAGAGCCCCATTGATATAAACCTTGCTTTTAAAATTAACCTCAAGCGAAGCGCTCCTCAAACGTAGTGCTCTTTAAGCGAAGCGCTCTGCTTCTCCGGCTTGTCCGGGTTGGGATATACATAAAATAAATGGACACTCTCAGAATCTTAGGAACAGGATCTTATTTGCCTCCAAAGGTCTTAACTAATAATGATCTGCAGGAAATGGGCCTGGATACAACGGATGAATGGATTGTTCAGCGTACAGGTATTAGTGAAAGAAGAATAGCCGAGCCAGATGTCACTGCTTCAGATCTTGGTTATGAAGCGGCTATACAGGCTCTTGACATGGCAGAAATGACTGCCGTAGATCTTGATCTTATTATTCTTGCTACTATTACACCGGATACCTGCTGTCCTTCGGCTGCCAACTGGCTCCAGGCAAGGCTTAATGCACCGCAGGCTGTGACATTTGATGTTACTGCGGCCTGCTCAGGTTTTATCTTCGGTTTGAATGTGGCTGAGCAGTATCTTAAAAACAAGACCTTTAAACATATCCTTGTGGTGGCTTCCGAGGTCATGTCACGCACACTTAACTGGAAGGATCGAAATACATGTATTTTGTGGGGTGACGGAGCAGGAGCCGCAGTGTTGACACTGGGAGATGAGGGCTCCGAAATTTTATCAACACACATTCACACTGACGGAGCTAATGGCCAGGATCTGTTGATGCCTGGCGGCGGCTCCAAAACAACACCTATTTCCCATGAAAGCGTTGACAAGGGTCTGCATTATCTTAATATGGTTGAAGCCAGCTTGAGTTTTAGAGTAGCTGTAAGATATTTTGTCGAGTCGATTAAAGAGGCCGCCGGGTTTAACGATGTAAATATAGAAGATATAAACTGGATTATTCCCCACCAGGCAAACCTGAGAATGTTCCAGTACATCTCCAAATCCCTTAATATTCCGTTTGAGAAATTTTATTTAACCCTTCAAAAATACGGCAATATATCGTCGGCATCATGCGCAATTTCTCTTGATGAAGCTGTCAGGGACCAAAGTATAAAGAAAAATGATCTGATCTGTCTTCCTGTTTTTGGAGGTGGGTTGACATGGGGTAGTGCGCTCATAAGATGGTGAGACAGATAATTGTCAATTGTGAATTGAAAATTGAAAATTGTTAACGATAATAGCCCCTCTTTATCTTAATCTGACGGCTATGCTCTCACTGGGGGAGGGGAAATTGAATTTTTTACTTGTTCATCATATTTAAAGATGCGAGCTCTTAGATTAATATTTTTCAAGACAAGAATCGCGGATCGACTGTACTTCTATTGCATTATTTGAAAATACCCAATCTACACCACGATTAAGTTCGCGGAACAGACTGTTCCTTGATTTGATATAAGCCGTTCCCACCATCTGATTTTGCATCTGGTGTTTTATCAGATACGATTTTGTCAAAAACAAATAATGTCCTAAAAGTCCTCCATAGTTTTCCTGTATCGATATTTCGCTTAGCTGTCTGATGTTAAGCTGGGCAATTGGAAGAAATGTTGTTGCAGGTACAAAGTCAATCAGCTTGAACATATCCGGAGAAAGAGAAATAAAGTGAAAATCTTTTTCCGGCTCAAGGGATGAAAAGAGGTCTTGCAAAAGACTGTTTTGATAGACAGGGTCAGGATATACTTCTTCTTTGATTTCAACCATAAGGTGCAGTTTGCCGCCATATCTTATTATCACTTCAGAAAGAGAAGGAACTGCCGGAAACTTTGTTTTTAAGTCATCCATGGTGATCTTGCTTAGTTCAAGGTCTGACTTAAACAATCTTTTGAGGTCTTTATCATGAAATACTACAGGATGAAGATCTTTTGTCCAACGGACGTCCAACTCTATTCCCCAGATCCCTTTTTCTTTTATCAGGTCAAATGCGGCAAGTGTATTTTCTAAAACATTTATGTTATCATGTTCACCCCTGTGGGAGATAATCTTGCAATATTGAAGTCGCTTTTTATCGGGATGCTTTTGAGGAAGTCTTTTATAAAAGCAGTCAATAATCCATAGAACAGGTTTTTCCAGTGAGTGTAATATACTCATTTTGACACCGGATTTATGCGGAATATGTTAATGAAGATTGTTTTGCTAAGATTTTCTTTGAGGTATTTTAAAAAGGACATGAAATGCGAGTGATAAGAAAAGCAACATAGCCCGGACAAGCCTGATCCAAGGCAGGTTTAATTTCGTGCTTTCTTCCTTTCGTGTTTTCGTGATTGATTTTTATTTTTTGTCGGAAAAACACAAAATTTAGTAACTGATTTTACTTCCCTTTTATGGTACTATCCGGTTTGTGTTTTAAATCCTTTATCACGGCGTTGCGGATTTTTTTATCATGCCTGGCCTTATTCTCAAAGGCTTCTGTCATTTTTTCTAAAAGATTTTCCAGTTTCATCGGCTTTAACAGGTAATCAAAAGCACCCTGTTTCATTCCTTCAATACTGGTTTCAAGAGAAGCGTGACCAGTGAGCATCACAACTTCGGCAAGGGGCTGAATTTTTTTAATCTCCCTTAAGGTTTCAATACCATCCATACCCCCCGGCATTTTAACATCCAGCAAAATTACATCAAATAGCTCATTTTTTAAAAGTTCAATTGCAGCCTCTCCGCTTACAACACCTGTTGCATCCAGTTTTCTTTTTTTTAGCCTGGCCACAATTGTCTCTAAAAAATCAGTCTCATCATCAACGACCAGTATCTTAAACCTGTCCATTTTTTATATCCTTAGGGGTTGTATATGATTTCCCTTCGCAAAACTACCAATACCTGAGCAGTTTCTTGATCTGGGCTGATCTGACCTTATTGTCATGAGTGTCTTTTTTTTCAATTGCCTGGGCTATCTTGTTTAAAAGATCATCCAGCTTAATAGGTTTTAAAAGATAATCAAAAGCTCCCAGTTTCATCCCTTCAATACTGGTTTCCACGGAAGCGTGTCCGGTAAGCAGGATAACCTCTGCAAGAGGCTGTATTTTTTTGATCTCTCTCAATGCCTCTATGCCGTCCATGCCGCCGGGCATCTTGATATCCAGGATGACCACATCAAAGGTTTTTTCCTTCAGCAATTCCAGAGCTTCTTCTCCGCTTCTGGCACCACTTGCATCAACCTGCCGTTTGTTCAAACGCTTTATAATAGTTTCTAAAAAATCTTCTTCATCATCCACGATTAAAACATTGAAGTAATGCATACGACCTCCTTTGTTTTATTGTACCCGTTCGTGTCCATTCGGCACAAAAGGGTCGCACAATCCCCGTTTTGTAGGCGTTCACAGATGCAGTGCCTGTGAACGCTTATGTTTTATTTCCTTTCCGGCGCCACAACCGGCACCTCAACGGTAAAGGTTGTGCCTTTTCCCGCCTGGCTTTTCAGGCGAATTGTACCGCCCATTTTTTCTATAATGTTATAGCTCACCGACAGTCCAAGCCCTGTTCCTTGTCCTACTTCTTTGGTTGTAAAAAAAGGATCAAAAACATTCTTTTGCTTTTCTGCCGGAATCCCGGGCCCGTCATCTTTTATGCTGATACATATTCGCGAATCAAGCCTTCTGCTTTTTATTTCGATTAAACCGTCTTTTCCGATGGCGTCAATGGCATTTGTAAGCAGATTCAAAAAAACCTGCTGGAGCTTGGCCTGGTCACTTGCTATAATCGGAAGTTTGCCGGACAAATCTGTCTGGATTTCAATATTGTTTGTTCGTGCATAATTTTCCAAAATGGTGACTGTCTGATTTATTGTATCATTAATATCAACATCTTCCAGGTGGGGCTCCATTTTCCTGGCAAATCCCAGCATATTGTGAACAACCTTTCGTGCCCTCTCAACATGTTCTTCTATCTTTTGCACTGAAGTTTGAAATTCTTCAAAGTTTTTGCTTTCCTTTATATCTTCTTCTTCCAAAAGATCTTCCATCCAGCCGGTTTTCTGCAGGATGACATTAAGAGGGTTGTTTATCTCATGGGCAACACCTGCAGCCATTTTACCAATTGCCGCCATTTTATCGGACTGGACAAGCTGGGCGTTTAGTTCCTGCATAGTTGCTTCCGACTCTTGCAGCCGGCTAACAGCAAGGTGTGTAGTAAAGATCGTAGTCATGATAATCACCAGAAAACCGAAAACAACAATTGTAATTTGCACGTTTCGAACTGCAAACAGACTCGCCATTTGCTCAGCAGGCTCCTGGTTAATTATAAGAAGCCATTTGTTGCTTTTCAGCCAGCTTCCTGCATAAAGCAGTTTCCTGCCTTGATTGTTTTCAAGTTCTACAACCGTCACTCTTCCGCCGAACAGGCTTGTATCCAGATCCGACTGTGACAGAATAAGCCCTTTAAATCTTGGATTTGTTTGATAAATACCGTCTTTATTAACAAGATAAGCATCCCCGGTTCTTCCTATCTGAGCCTGCTGAACTATTCCTTCAAGAACTTCCGGATCTATGGTTGCCCTTAGTATCCAGCTTTTACGATTTTCGTTACGACGAACAGCTATGATAAAATGCGGCAGTTTTCTAAAGCCCATGTACACGTGGCTTAAAAAAACTCCCTTGCTCATAACTTCGGCAAACCAGGGCTGATCATAGTAGTTCAAGCCTTTCAGATTATATGGTCCTACGTAAGCTCTGTGCACACCAACAGTGTCGATAACGCCAAGGTCAACAAAAGCCCCTGCCCTGGAATTTATAACATTAAATATATGTGAAAGATTATCTTCATCTACCATTTCATTGAAACCATGTGTATCCGCTATGGAACTTAAAATAGCTATACGTTCCTTTAAGAACATATCAACGGATTCCGCCTGGGCAATGGCGCGATATAGTATCTGTTCTTCGGTTTTATCCTTACAGGTTTTGGCGAACTGGTAATACATTGTTACAGCAAGAATAATAAGGGGAGCAAAGGAAACCACCAGGGTAATGATAATTATCTTTCTTTGAAGATTTTTATATAACAAAGAATACATAATACAGATCTTGTTAGATGGTTAACGATATTTGCAAAGTATTACTATTTTTTATTTTAAATTGCAATTTATTTATACGTAAAGTAATTGGTTCAGGTTTCAGAGTTCAAAGGTAATAATAGGGTGTAATTCAAGACTGTTGGTTCAAGTTTCGGATTTCAGTGTTCAGGTTTCAGTGTTCAGGTTTCAGTTTTTGTGTTTCTCGCTCCTGACATCTGACACCAAAAAGAAGGATTGGAAAGCCGCAGTTTACCAACAGCAGCGATTTACACCCGTTATAATATATTGACATCCCATACTTTATAGCACAATACTCGGATTAACCTCTTTTACCCATTAGATGAAAGAGGCGTGCTGGTCCAATTAAGGCATTATCCTGATAATATCAGACAGATAGGGCTCTTCAACCGGGAACCTTGAACGTTGAACCGCTCAACCTTTCAGCCTTATACCAGCCCCAGTATCTTCCACCAGACAGAGGCTACCAAAATTAAAATCCCCAGCAAAATAGGGGTTGCAACAACCCCGACCTTAGTAAGGTCTGACGCTTTGAAATAACGATAGCTGTATGCAATGGCATTAGGCGGACAGCCTATCACCAGGAGCATGGCAAAGGAGGTGGCTGTACCAAGGCATAATGCCAGTACAGTCGGATCTACGCCCTCTAATATGGCCATTGGAATTACAATGGGCAATATAAGGGCGGCAGCCGCCACATTAGCCATGGCATTTGTAACAAGAGCGCCAAAAAGGCCTACACCGGCAAAGAGAAGCAACCATCCACCGCCTTGCACCAGCGGGAAAAAGAGGTTGGCAAAATAAGTGGCAGCTCCGGAATAGCCCATGGCAAGGCCAAGGGAAATACCGCCGCCAAAAATAAACAGGGCTGTTCCCCACTCAAGATTCTCATGAATATCTTCCCACTTTAATACACCACTGAGGATTAAAGCTGCAACACCCAGCATTCCGGTTACAGAGTAATGCATGCCGTGAAATCCTTTTGTCAGCCACAGGAGAAAGCTAAGGCCGATGATAATAAGCGTCTTTTTTTCCATAAGGGTCCATGGGCCTATTTCTTCCTCGAATTTAGGCAACTTGAATTTTGGATCA
>JAUWOH010000055.1 GCA_030612225.1 Desulfobacteraceae bacterium | reverse complement strand
AAATAAAACTCAAGCCCGGTTTTTTCCTGTAAAAACGTATTTGCTTTAATAACAGGTGTGTGACCTTCTCCAAGATAGAGCACGTCATCAAGAGGTATCACAGGACCGATAAATTCGTGATAACGATATATGCCCTTTAATGAAGGGATAGTTAGCATCTTTCGGTAATCGAAAATTTTTTGCCAGGTTTTCCCATTGATTCTTTTTAGCCGTTTGAAGTTTTTATCATAAATCAAAAGCACCTGACCACAGTCACGGCATGTGTATAATAGCTTCTTTATGCCAAAGTCCCTGTCGCAGCCCAAACAGCGATAAATCATCTCGCCTTTAGCTTCGGGAATGATATAAGGTATAATCTCTTTTGGAAAATCAGCAGGTTTCATGGTTTTCTTTCTGCCACAAAGACACAAAGGCACGAATTAAATCATGATAAAATATTTTCTTAGTGTCTTGGTGCCTTTGTGGCAAATATTATTTAAATTGATATTATTCTTTCCATATTTCCCATATATGGCCTGAGGGCTTTTGGCAGAATCACGGAACCGTCAGGTTCCTGAAAATTTTCAAGTATTGCTGCAACCGTGCGGCCAACAGCAAGACCTGATCCATTTAATGTGTGGACAAGCTGTGTTCCTTTTTTCCCTTTTGTTTTAAAACGGATATTTGCACGTCTTGCCTGGAAACTTTCAAAGTTGCTGCATGATGAGATTTCTCTGTAAACACCCTGTGCAGGCATCCATACTTCAATATCATATGTCTTGGCTGCAGAAAAACCCAGATCTCCTGTACAAAGGCTGATAACCTGATAGGGCAATTCCAGGCGTTTTAAAATTGACTCAGCATCGCTTAAAAGCTTTTCAAGTTCATCATAAGATGTTTCCGGATGTGAAAACTTGACCAGTTCCACTTTGTTAAACTGGTGCTGACGAATCAAGCCCCTGGTATCCTTGCCATAAGATCCGGCCTCTGAGCGGAAACAAGGAGTATAAGCAGTATATAAGACAGGAAGCATATTTTCATCGAAAATCTCATTTGCGTGAATGTTGGTTACAGGAACTTCCGCTGTTGGTATCAGGAAATAATCCCAGCCTTCCAGCTTAAAAAGATCTTCTTCAAACTTAGGCAATTGGCCGGTATGGGTCATGGATTTTCGATTCACGATAAAAGGGGGGAGGACTTCTTTATAAGCATGTTCCGTGGTGTGGACATCAAGCATAAAATTAATTAAGGCCCTTTCCAGTCTAGCGCCTGCACCAAAATAGAGAGGGAAGCGCGCGCCGGCAATTTTAGCCGCCCTGTCAAAATCGAGTATTCCGAGTTTTTGGCCCAGATCCCAATGAGCCTGTGGCTCGAATCCAAATTCAGGCAACTTGCCAATCTTTTTTACAACCGGATTTTCCAGGCTGTTCTTTCCAACAGGAACCGATGAATGGGGTATATTAGGCAATCCAAGAAGAATTGTGTTTAATTTTTCCTCATATTCCGACAAAGATATATCCAGCTCCTTGATCCTTTTTGAAACTTCGCGCATCTCGATTACAAGGCTTTCGGCATCTTCCCCTGCTTTTTTCATAACCGCAATCCGGTCAGTGACAACATTGCGGTTATGTCTGAGATTTTCAATTTCAAGAAGGATTTCTCTGCGGCGGGCATCGTAATCTTTAAAAATATCGATTTCAGCAGTTTCACCTCGTGCTGAAAGTGCTTTTTGAACATCTGAAAAATTTTGTCTCATGAACTTGATTTCGAGCATAACAATCCCTATATTTTAAAATGATTTATTTTATAGCTTTGTATCTTTATGGCAGAAAAATAAACTGCTTACAACAATTGTCGTTAATAAGCCAACAGTTCATGCACTTAAAATTATAAAAACTAAAAAAAATTGTACATGTTCACGCCAATTCGGAACAAAAAGGTCGTACAATCTTCGTCCTGTATGCGTTCACAGGTGCTGCAGATGTAAGTGATCAGGGCGACCAGCTATAGTCTGCTATGCTGGTTGCCCTGATCGCGTGCAGATGCGGTGCCTGTGAACGCTTACAAAAAAATATCACTGCAAGGCTGATTAGTCAATGATTATTGCAAGTTGACATTTGTTATCAGATTTGTATATAAAAGAATGTTATAATATTTGTTAAGGAGATAATATATGGAAGAAACACTGAAAACCAAATCAGAAATTCGCAGTGACATTGCAGCAATACAGAATGCTTTATCCGATAGTGAAATAAAAGAAAACACTAAAGAAATAGAAAACCGTCTTTTTGAGTTTGCTAACTTTCTGGAATCAAAAATCACCCTGCTTTATATCAATAACAGCTGTGAAGTAAATTCTCTGGATATAATAAAAAGATGCTTTGACTTATATAAAATCGTTGTTCTTCCTGTCCCAAACGCAAGCCAATACGAAATGAAGTTAATGAAAATTGACAATATTGATAAGGATTTAAGGCCAGGTGCCGAAGGTATTTTAGAGCCCGATGCCGATCACTGTAAAACAGTGCCAATTGAATCTATTGACATTGCAATAGTCCCAGGAATTGCTTTTGATGAGAAAGGCGGAAGGATAGGGTCGGGTGACGGATATTATGACAGGCTTATTCCAAAACTTCCGATTACCACAAGAAAGGTTGCTCTTTCATTTGAAAGCCAGATAATTCAGCAGGTGCCGGTGGAATCCCATGACAGGCATGTTGATATTATTATTACGGAAAAAAGAATAATTTATAAAATATAAAACGACAGATCAACTACTCAGCTGCTCAACGAGGTCTATACTTAAATTCTTAAGTTTTGCACCCTTTATCTACAGTTAAGCTTTAATTCGTAAATAGTTAATTCACATCTGATTTTATATATTACGCGTCATTAGGGCATCATTTTTTGAAAAATAGGGGTGCGAAACTTGAGTTAAGATTCTTTCTATGGATTCAAGATGTTCTCCAGCTTATGGAGATTTGTCTCTTCTCCTACTGCAATAACTGTATCATCCACCTCAATTATGGCTTCAAAAGAAGGATTAAATAGCATATTGCCATCGGGCTTTTTAATTGCAATTATTATCAGGTTATATTTTTGCCTGATTCCAGTATCCTTTAATATAATGTTAACAAGGCTGGATGAAGCACTGACCGGTATTTCCTCCATCTGGATGTCTTTTCGTTTATGGGCAAATGCAAGATCTAAAAAACTTGTAACTGTGGGACGAATAATACGGTGTGCCATACTTACGGCACCCATCTCATAGGGTGATTCAACTGTATTGGCTCCCGCAGCTAACAATTTTGACTTAGCTTTTTCCTGGCTTGCCCTGGCTACTATCAAAAGATCAGGGTCCAGTTGTCTGGCTGTAAGTACAAGAAAAACATTGTCCGCATCAGAAGCAAGCAGTGCAATCAAGCCTTTCGCACGTTTGATGCCTGCTTTTATCAAGTTTTCCTCATCGGAAGCATCCCCGCCAATATAAAGAACGCCATCGGCATCCATCACGGGAATCAGTTCAGGGTTTTTCTCGACAACCACCAGGTCAAGGGGCTTTCTTTTCAGATCCCTGCATAATACCCTGCCTATACGCCCATATCCGCATACTATATAATGGTCTTTCATCCGGTCAATTTTCTTTTCCAATCTTCTTCTCCCCAATATGATTCTGATTCTTCCTTCAACCATGAACTGCACAACGGCAGCGGCAATATACAATGTAAAACCGACCCCGAAAAAAACAAGCAATATGGTAAACAATCGTCCTGCTTTGCTGACGAGGTGTACTTCACTATACCCAACAGTGGAAATAGTGATAATAGTCATATACAGCGCATCAAGAAACCCCCAGCCCTCTACGACTATATATCCTGTTGTCCCGAAAATGACGATACACAGCGCCATTATGATCCCGGTTATTAGATGTTTTGTATTTTCCATATTATAACTTTATCAGGAGCAAGCTTCCTTGTCCTTAATTATGCCAATTGCATCCTTTATTCTGGATAATACCCTGTCTTTGCCTATAATTTCAATAATTTCAAATATACCTGGGCTGGCCGTTTTCCCGGTCAGTGCAAGACGTACAGGCTGGGCGATTTTGCCAAGCTTAAGCCCTGTTTTCTCCATAACCGCTTTAAATGCATTTTCAAGATCAGCCTCTTTAAACTCATCCAGCGCTTCAAGTTGATCCAACAACAGGCGGAGAGGTTCAAACGAAGAAGGTTTGAATAATTTTTTAGCAGCTTTTTCATCATATGAGACGGTATCGGTAAAGTAGAACCCGGCGTCATCAGCCATATCTTTTAGAGTTTTACTCCTGGCATTAAGGGTTCTAATTACGCTTTCAATAAAAGGCCCTTCCTGGAAACTGTAGCCTTTTTCTTTTAAAAAGGGTGAGAGATACTTAATAAGCTCATCCGGAGGGGTTTCTTTTATGTGATCGGCATTGAGTGCAAGGAGTTTTTCCGGATTAAAAATTCCAGCGCTCCGACCGATGTTTTCAAGGGAAAATTTTTCTACGAGTTCATCCCTTGAAAAAAATTCCTGGTCTCCATAGGACCAGCCCAGCCGGACCAGATAGTTGATAAAAGCGTCCGGCAGATACCCCATGTCCCTGTATGCTGTAACAGACATGGCGCCATGACGTTTGCTAAGGCGTGTACGATCGCTACCCAATACCATGGGAAGGTGGCCAAAAGTGGGCAACGGGCTATTTAAAGCTTTATAAAGAAGAATTTGTTTGGGTGTATTCATAACGTGATCGTCGCCGCGGAGCACAGTATTTATTCCCATTGTAATATCATCAACAACAACAACAAAATTATATGTAGGGCTACCGTCACTTCTGGCAATTATGAAATCATCAAGTTCTTCATTTTGGAAAACTATATTGCCTTTAATTACATCTTCAAGCACGGTGGTTCCAGAAACGGGGGCTTTAAACCGGATAACGGCATTATCTGTCCTGCCGAGACCTTTTTCACGGCACGTCCCGTCATACTTTGGCTTACCGCCAACCTCCATAGCTTTTTTTCTCATTTCTTCAAGTTTCTCAGGTGAGCATGTGCAGTAGTAAGCAAATCCTGAATCAAGGAGCTTTTGGATGTATTCAGTGTAAATATCAAACCGTCGTGACTGAAAAAAGGGGCCTTCATCCCAGTCTATTTCGAGCCACTCAAGAGCTTCAAAGATAGCATCTACAGATTCCCGGGTGGAGCGTACTGTATCCGTATCTTCGATTCTCAGGATAAACTTGCCTTTCATATGGCGCGCGTACAGCCAGTTAAAAAGAGCTGTCCTTGCCCCGCCAATATGCAGATAGCCGGTTGGGCTGGGAGGAAAACGAGTTATAATTTTTTCCATTTTATTTCATCCTTTTTAGGAATAGTGTGATTGCGTTTTGCATTAAATCCTGCCGGGCTAAAATGACTTATTTATTACTTAATTATAACTACCTTAAGTCAATCTATGAAAATTGAAAAACTGCTGATAAATTCTTTTTTGTAAAATTAATGTAATACTGCTCTATCGAGGTTGAAAAAAGCAAAAAAAATATAGAGGAATATGAAACAAATTTTTCGTTTAATATAAGTCGGTTATATGCTTTTTGCTTGTTTGTTAAAATTGATTATAGGTAGCATATAACCAAATAGAACACAAGACAGCAATATAAAAATAAAGGAAAATTCTTGACAAGCTTCTCTATTTCAATTACTAAAGCCTCTATTTCAATAAAAAGTAGTGATTTGTATAATATTATAAATAAATTTATGTAGTTAGGAGATTACTTATGCCTGTACCAAAACGAAAAACATCCAAGTCAAAACGAGACAAACGGCGAACGCATCAAAAAGTTGCTGCCCCTAATGTTACTGAATGTCCTCAGTGCGGGGAAGCCACTCTTTCCCATCATGCGTGTCCAAGTTGCGGCACATACAGAGGACGCAGCGTGATTGAAACTGAAGAGTAATAATGACATGGAAAGGAAAGATACAGATGTCTTCATCTTCCAATAGTACCCAAACAGCTCTTAATGGCCTTGATCTTGAATCAAGACAAATGGTTCTAGATACTGTCGGACAGCTCAGGAAGCGGTTGCTTACCAAAGAAAGGATTCTTGAGTTTGACAGGAAGGAAATATTCCCTGAAGATGTAATCCGGGAGATGCTAGGCCCGGAGATTGGTTTGCAGCTCTTGATGATTCCGGAAGCTTATGGAGGAATGGGAGGCGGCACCCGGGATTGTTTTGCAGTTACCCGTGAAATGTCCAAGATCTGCTTAGGAATTACGACCGCTTTTTTTGCTATTCAACTGGGTGCAGACCCTTTGCTGGTCGGTGGGACTGAAGAACAGAAACAAAAGTGGCTTGGCGCCATTGCCCAGGGAGATTGCCTGGTAGCTTATGCTGTAACGGAGCCTGCCGCCGGCAGCGATGTAGCCGGGATAAAGACCAAAGCTGATCCTGTATTAAACGATTCTGGTGAAATTATCGGATACAAAATAAACGGAACAAAGCAGTTTATTTCCACAGGAGGAGCTGCTGATTTCATTACACTCCTTGCAAAGACCCCGGAAGGACTCACCTTTTTTGTCGTTGAAAAGGGTACAGAAGGTTTTTCTGCCGGCAAGAGTGAAGAAAAACACGGAATAAGGTCATCACAGACATCCCCGCTTACTTTCACGGACGTTTTTGTTCCCATTGAAAACCTCATTGGCGGTGTGCCGGGTAAAGGGTTAAAGCAGGCAAACAAGGTTTTTGGCTATACACGGCTCATGGTGGCAGCAATGGGATTAGGCCCAGGAGAGGCGGCGCTGGATATTGTTATTCCCTATGCAAAACAAAGGGTTGTCTCCGGTTCTGCTTTATCGGAAAAACAGGGTTATACACATAAGCTGGTCGTGCCGAATGCTGTGAGGCTTGAAGCAGCGGCTTCCTATATTGAAGAAATTGCAACCAGACTGGATAGTGGAGAAAATGATCTACAGGTCGAAGGTTCTATTGCGAAATATTATGCTACAGAGGCTTCAAATAAGACTGCAGATGATGCAATTCAGGCACTGGGCGGGTACGGGTATATTAATGAATTTGAGGTAGAAAAAATCAAAAGGGATGTAAAAATAGCCTGTATTTATGAAGGAACCAGTGAAATCCAGCAGAGTATTATCAGCATATTCCGCTGGAGAACGACTATAAAATCAAAAGGGATGTTTTACAAAGAAATCAGCTCTGAAATGAAAGAGCTGAACGAAACTTTAAATGACCTGGGATGCAGTTTTTATTCAATAGCTGCCGGTGTCTTAAATGATACAATCAAGCTGGTACATGAAAACAAAATGACCCGGAAACAGTATATCATGTTTTCCCTGGCTGATATGATGACACATGTAGAGGTCGGAGCAAGTCTGGCTCGCAGAGCAGGTATGGCGGAAAAAGCGGGTACGTCGGAAGCAGAAAAACTCAAAGCCATGTCAAGAATATTTGCAAATGAAGTTTCGCAGCTTGTTGCTCAAAATATTCTTAAAATTGTTAGCGGATCAGGACTGTTCGATGCAAATACTGTTTCCGCCTTTTTGGAGAAAATTTCTTATTACCAGCTGCTTAACAGTTATCAGGGTATTATTGAAGACATGGACAAAGTTGCAGATATATTATTTGAGAGGTAAGTATGCAAGATGATGACAAGCGTACGGTTGTGGTAACAGGAGGATCAAGGGGCATCGGAAGAGCAATTTGCCTTTCATTTGCAGGACCGGATACACGTATCTATTTTAATTATTTTTCACCGGTTGATCCTGATGCTGAAAAGGCTGCGGCCGATGAAACAGAAAAACTTGTTGCCGATGCCGGCGGATCGGCTAAAGGTTTAAGCGTAAATGTGGCTTCGCAAGAAGAGATCATCGATTTTTTTAAAAAAGTAATTGATGAAACAGGCCGGATAGATGTTCTTGTGAACAACGCCGGCATAACGAAAGACGGATTTCTGGTACGGATGAAGGAAAGCGACTGGGATGCAGTTATGGATATAAATTTAAAGGGAGCATTCCGCTGCATAAAAATTGCCGCAAGGGCCATGATGAAACAGCGTTTTGGGCGTATTATCAACCTGGCTTCGATTGTCGGCGTGACCGGCAACGCGGGACAGGCTAATTACGTGGCTTCAAAAGCCGGAATAATAGGGCTTACCAAGACAGCAGCAAAAGAATTGGCATCCAGGAATGTCACGGTCAATGCGATAGCGCCGGGATTTATTGAAACGGATATGACTGAGTCCCTTCCTGATGATGTAAAAAAAGCAATGCTTAGCCAGATTCCACTTGGGCGGGCCGGAAAACCTGAGGATATAGCATCCGTTATTGCTTTCCTGGCCTCGGAAAAAGCGTCCTATATTACAGGACAGGTAATTCATGTCAGTGGTGGCATGTATATATGAAAAGGAGGAAAGTTAGATGTCTGTTGAAGATAAAATGAAAAAGATTATTGCAGAAAAGTTGAGTGTTAGTATGGAAGAGATTGTGCCGGAAGCATCTTTTGTGGATGATCTGGGTGCAGACTCACTCGATCTTGTGGAGCTTATTATGTCAATGGAAGAAGAATTCGATACGGATATTTCTGATGAAGATGCAGAAAAAATTCTAACGGTCAAAGATGCCATTGATTACATAAAAGCACAGTCATAAATCCAGACATTGTCAAATGGTTGATGGTCTCGCACAAAGTCAAAAAATTACTTTTTACGAGTCGTTTTAAGTCTCTTTTAAAACAGGTAATATCATTAACCTAAAACATAATCCCGGTTCAGGCGGGACTAAAACCTGATGAATTCGACTTTTTACAAATGCATCAATGGTTGAGTAGTTGAGTTGATAATATTAATCCATCCATAGCGGGACTACTCAACCGATATACCACTTAACGATATCTGAAATCGTAATTATTTTTCAGTTAATAAGGAGGATATTTGTGCAGGCGGGTTGTAATTACAGGAGTAGGGCTTATAACGCCTCTAGGGATAGGTGTAAGTGAAACATGGGAGGGGCTTTGCTCCGGCAAATCTGGGATTGGTGAGATAACCAGGTTCGATACCACCAATTATAAAACAAAAATTGCCGGTGAAGTAAAAAATTTTCATCCCGAAGATTTTCTTCCAACGAAAGAGGCAAAACGCACTGAGCCCTTTATTGCTTATGCTATTGCAACAGCTCGTATGGCGGTAGAAGATTCCGGGCTGAAGATTGACAGTTCCAATGGAGATAGAGTTGGTGTTATTACCGGATGTGGGCTTGGAGGTCTCGGTATTATGGAACGAACCATTGTATCCATTGACAAACGGGGCCCCAAGAGAGTGTCTCCCTTTTTTATTCCCATGATGATAGGGAATATGGCTCCAGGAATGATATCAATCCATTTGGGGGCAAAGGGCCCAAATTCTTCCATTGCTACAGCATGTGCCGCAGGAGCGCATGCTGTCGGCAATTCATTCAAGATAATCCAAAGAGGCGCTGCAGATGCCATGATAACCGGGGGCGTTGAAGCGGTTGTTACTTCCACATGCATTGCCGGGTTTAATGCTATGAAAGCGCTTTCCACCCGCAATGATGCTCCTGAAAAAGCATCGCGACCTTTTGACCGGGATCGCGATGGTTTTATTGTGGGCGAAGGGAGTGGTATTCTTATTCTTGAAGCCCTTGAAAATGCACTTGAGAGAGGGGCGCATATCTATGCGGAAATAACCGGATTCGGAATGACCGGGGACGGTTATCATATGACATCTCCTTCTCCGGATGGTGATGGAATGATAAGATGCATGCAAGCGGCCATTGATGACGCCGAAATTCCATACGGTGAGGTTGATTATATAAATGCACATGGTACTTCAACTCAGCTTAATGATTTATATGAAACAAGGGCGGTCAAGTCTGTGTTCAAAGATAAAGCATATTCAATTCCCATAAGTTCTACCAAATCTATGACAGGTCACCTGCTTGGCGGTGCAGGCGGAATTGAAACGGTTTTCACAGCTCTGACGATTCATGAAGGAGTTATTCCCCCGACGATAAATCATGAGAATCCTGCCGAAGAATGCGATCTTGATTATGTACCGAATGTGGCCCGTAAAAAAAATGTTAAGATTGCCATGACAAATTCTTTCGGTTTTGGCGGGACAAACGCATCACTCATAATGAAGGCGTACGATAATAAGTAGTTTTATTGTACCTACTTAGGTGGATAGACTGAAGACTGTTAGGAAAAAGAATATTTTGAAGCCATGCTTGGTGCAAGGAATCAGACGTTTCCGCCAAAGTACGGCAATTGTGCTTTTTTGACCCCTTCAGTCTTCAACCTGAATACCTGAGTTTCTCCATTTCTTTATACATCACTGAAACCACGATTTTTAAATATCCGGTCCAATTCTTTTCTGTTCAGATCTCGTTAAGTGGTTAAGTAGTTGAGTTGTTAAGTCGTTGTTATAATGATCATATCCATTATTTGCTTGAAAGTTGGACATTCGGTATTTGAAAAGGTATAACATTTTGAAATGATAATAATTACTATCCTACTTAACCACTCAAGGTCTCAACTACTCAACGATGTATGCTGTTTATAAAAAAAAGTTTTTTACTTGCGGTTTTATAATTTATTCATATAATATTAATGGTTTTGTAAAAATTCTGAAAAGCTTCTTTTTCCGAGCGTGGTTTGCCACGCTTTTTACCTGCATTTTGCATGAAAATTCAAGCTGGAGATTATAGAATGAATGATAGCAATACACCGATCATTATAGGCTGTGACCACGCTGCATATCCATTAAAAGAAAAGGTCAAAGATTATCTTATCGGCAAAGGAATAGACGTTGAAGATGTTGGGACTAACAGTGAAAAGTCTGTTGATTACCCTGATTTTGGCAAAAAGGTCGCATCAATGGTTTCAAATGGAAATTTCAAGCGGGGCATACTCATTTGCGGGACAGGAATCGGTATGTCAATGGTCGCAAACAAATTTTCTCATGTCAGGGCTGCACTTTGCACAGAACCCTTTTCTGCAGAAATGAGTCGGCGTCATAACGATTCTAACATACTTGTAATGGGCGGACGAATGACTGGTGAGACGCTTGCTCTTGAAATAGTAAGGGTTTGGCTTGAAACTCCTTTTGATGGCGGAAGGCATCAGGCAAGATTAAAAAAATTTGACACAATTGATTCCTGATTAATGACGTTAGAGACCGTTAATAATAAAAGATAAAGAGGAATGATTTTGCGACTAAAATATGTTGAAAAAATAGATCCTGATATTGCCGCAAGTATTACTAAAGAATTTGAAAGACAAAAAGACACACTGGAGCTCATTGCTTCTGAAAATATTACAAGTCCAGCAGTTATGGAAATCCAGGGAAGCATACTTACAAATAAGTATGCTGAAGGATACCCTGACAAGCGCTATTATGGCGGGTGCGAATTTGTAGATGTTGCTGAAAAATTGGCCATAGACCGCGCCAAAAAGCTTTTTAGTGCAGAGTATGCAAATGTGCAGCCCCATTCAGGCTCGCAGGCTAATATGGCCATCTATTTTGCATTTTTAAAACCAGGTGATACAGTACTTGGTATGAATCTATCACATGGAGGACATCTCACACATGGGAGTCCTGTAAGCTTTTCAGGTAAATTATTTAATTTTATTCATTATGGGATAAAAAAAGATACAGGGTTTATTGATTACGAAGAAGTTGCACGACTGGCGGACAAGCATAAACCTAAGATGATTGTTGCCGGTGCCAGCGCTTATCCGCGTATCATAGATTATGAAAAATTTTCTCAAATTGCAAAGCAGGCAGGCGCATATTTAATGGTTGATATGGCTCACATTGCCGGTTTGGTTGCGGCGGGCGTTCACCCGTCTCCAATACCTTTTGCGGATGTTGTTTCCTCAACTACACACAAAACTTTAAGAGGGCCGAGAGGAGGGTTAATTTTAGCTCGCTCGGATTACAGCAAACGCCTTAACAGTGAAATATTTCCAGGGATGCAGGGCGGACCGTTCATGCATGTAATTGCAGCTAAGGCGCTGGCATTCAAGGAAGCTTTCAGCGAAGCATTTGTACAGTACCAGAATGATGTTGTAAAAAATGCAAAGACCCTTGCAGAATATATGCTGGAAAATGGTATCAACCTCGTTTCAGGCGGTACTGACAACCATATGATACTTCTGGATCTAAGAAATCTGGATATTACCGGGAAAGATGCTGCGGCTGTTCTGGAGATAGCAGGTATAACTGTTAATAAAAACTCAATACCGTTTGAAAAACTAAGTCCGCATATAACCAGCGGTATTCGCATAGGTACCCCTGCCATCACCACAAGAGGCATGAAAAAACCGGAAATGGAAATTATAGCCGGGCTTATTGTTGATATCCTAAAAAAACCTGGTGATGAGAGGTTAGTTGAAAAAGCCAGGGAAAAAGTAAGTGAGCTTTGCAGGGCTTTTCCGCTTTATGAGGAGTATGATTTTTGAATCCCAATTTGGGTCTGTTTGAAAAGGAGGT
>JAUWOH010000456.1 GCA_030612225.1 Desulfobacteraceae bacterium | reverse complement strand
CACCTTCGTGAGCCCGGGCATGAATATAAAGAGACCATAGAAAGCGGCTGTCTGGCTGCGGCATCAGGCGGCTTTACGGCGATTTGCTGCATGCCTAACACAAACCCTGTTAATGACAACAGCCAGGTAACAAAGTTCATTATAGAAAAAGCCCGGCTGGCAGATACGGTTCGTGTTTATCCTGTGGCTGCAATAAGCAAAGGACTTGAAGGAACAGGATTGTGCGAGTACGGAGATTTAAAAGATGCGGGCGCTGTTGCAATTTCAGATGACGGGTGTCCTGTTTCAGACAGTCAGCTTATGCGAAGAGCAATGGAATACGCAAAGGGATTCGGCTTGCCTGTAATATCACACTGTGAAGATTTGAACTTACTGGCGGGCGGAGTTGTAAACGAAGGCGCTTTTGCAACAAGGATGGGTCTGCCTGGAATACCGAATGTATGTGAAAGTGTAATGGTAATGCGGGATATTGCACTTTCCGAGTTAACAGGGAGTCCTGTTCACATTGCCCATGTGAGTACAATGGAATCGGTTCGGGCCATAAGAGCTGCGAAAAAACGCGGCGTACCTGTAACGGCTGAAACTGCTCCCCATTATTTTATCCTTACAGAGGATGATGTAGGCCAGTATGATACAAATGCAAAGATGAACCCGCCTCTTCGTTCAAAGCAGGACAGGGAAGCAGTTCGAGAAGGGCTTGCCGACGGCACGATTGATGTTATTGCAACCGACCATGCACCTCATTCTTCAATCGAAAAGGAAGTTGAGTTCGATCAAGCAGAAAACGGTATAATAGGACTTGAAACTTCAGTTTCCCTGGGTCTGAAACTGGTTGAAGATGGCGTACTTAAAATAGATGAACTGATTAAGAAAATGTCCACAAATCCTGCACGAATTCTGAAACTTGAAAATGGCTTAAAAGCAGGAAATTCTGCTGACCTTACAATCATTGACCAGAGCAGATTATATACAATAGATGTAAAAAACTTTTATTCCCTTAGCAGTAACACACCTTTTAACGGCCGGGAAGTAAAAGGCAAAGCAGTACTTACCATGGTTGGTGGAAAGATTGTGTTTGAAGATAAAAATATAAAAGCGTAAAATAATTTCGACAGGATTTACAGGATTCATAGGATTTAGGTTATTATGTTCCGTTTCCTGAAGAAACGGGACATACACAATCGCCTTCGGCGAAAAAAACGGTCTTAAAACGTCTATAAAAATGGCGAAGCCCTTCCCGCATGAAAGGCGGGATTGATTTTCACAGTTTCATCAGGAAACTGTGAAATCAAGAAAAAATCCAGTACATCCTGTTAATCCTGTCCAAAAAAATAAAATGCCCAATGACAAAACCAGACATATATTAGTTGTAGATGATGAACTCAGCATGCGCGAGCTGCTTGAAATCATGCTGACCAGAGAAGGATACAAGGTTTCATGCGCTGAAAGCGGCCTTAGAGCAATCGTAATGATTAAAAAAAATCATTACGATCTTTTACTTTGCGATATCAGGCTGGGGGATATCACCGGCCTGGATGTGTTAAGGGCATCAAAAAAGAAGAACCCCGGCACTGTAGTGATCATGATTTCAGCATATACTACGGCAGAGACTGCTGTGGAAGCAATGAATGACGGGGCATACGATTATGTTCCAAAGCCATTCGATAATGCAGAACTGAAACAGACCATAGCAAATGCTCTTGATCTGAAAACCCTGGAACATGAAAAGAAGATTCTCGGTGATGAATTAAAGGAAAGTCTGCACTTCGGAAAGATTGTGGGTAATAGCCCGGGCATGCTCCATATATATAAAATGGTCAGGCAGGTGGGAAAAACAAAAACAAATATTTTGATTACCGGTGAAAGTGGAACCGGTAAGGAATTGATAGCAAATGCAATACACGAACAGAGTAACCGCAGCGACAAACCCTTTGTTGTGATTAACTGCGGCGGTATTCCTGAAAATTTAATAGAAAGTGAACTTTTCGGGCACAAAAAAGGCGCTTTCACAGGGGCAACCAATGACAAAAAGGGTCTTTTTGAAACAGCAGACAAAGGGACTATCTTCCTCGACGAGATCGGAGAAATCAGCCTTTCGTTGCAGGTAAAGCTGCTCAGGGTCGTACAGGAAAAAATATTCAAGCCTGTGGGTAGTAATGAGAATATTTCAGTTGACATTAGAATTATATCTGCAACAAACAAAGAGCTTGAAAATGAGGTAATAACAGGGCGCTTCAGAGAAGATCTTTTCTATCGTCTGAACGTGATAGAGATCAAGGTTCCACCTTTAAGAGAAAGAAAGAGTGACCTTAAGGCACTTGCGCAGCATTTTCTGGATAAATATTCCAATGAAATGGGTAAGGAAGTCACAAAAATATCATCATATGCCATAGAGCTTCTTAAAAAATATGATTTTCCAGGAAATATAAGGGAACTTGAAAATCTGTTGGAGCGAAGTGTCGCCCTTACCAGCACAAACATTCTTCTGCCCGACAGTCTGGCACTTTCAATCCACAAGCGAAGATGGATTGAGGGAATTGAAAACAG
>JAUWOH010000152.1 GCA_030612225.1 Desulfobacteraceae bacterium | reverse complement strand
TCTTTTTTTGTTGGAATATCATAAGTGGACATAAAGAACTTTATCATAGCATCAAAACTAACCGTTTTTCTCCTTTTTTTTGGCATGATGTCCTCCATTGTTTACGAAACCGTCTAAATCGGACTATTTACGAGTTTATCGAGTTTATATCCTTTTAAAAATATAAAGTGTTACAAAGTAATTAAAAAGTCAAGCTGTACAAATTATGACGGTTTCGTAAAAAACTATAATATGCCACTTTGTGGCACTGCAACCGAAAATAACTTGTCAATCATATCAAGATGTTATGATTTAGTTATTTGAAAGTCAAAAAACAACTTTTTTACGAAACGTTTTATGTTTTAGGATTTAAGTTTTTAGTCTCTATTAAAACAGACAAATTCATTAACTTAAAACCTAAAACTTAATCCCGCCTCAGGCTGGACTAAAACCTGATGAATTCGACTTTTTACGAATTCATCAAATTATAAATCCTTCGCTATGGGTTAAAAACTTGTAATGCAATATGTAAAAAAATGCCCGGTATTTATTACCTTAATTTCATAATTATTTAATCCAGCCACAGCCTTTATTATCTAACGCTATTATTATAAAGAAATAATCACAAAAAAGAAATTTGTGCACGCTTTTTGCATCTGCTTATATATGATAATATAAAAATGGCTTCAGGCAGGGTCGTTGACATGTCGAAATTGATAATTATCATACGATTTCTGAAGTTTTTATAATTTACTTCATTATAAGGTCAATATGAACACAGAACCACTAAAAAATTCGTCAACAGCAACTTTGGCATTATGGCTGATTAGCGCAGCTATGATCTTTAATATCTATTTTACTCAAACCTCTGTTGCTCAAAAAGAGACTTTGCATGCGGACATAAAACCAGTGGTTGAAAAAAGTTTGATTCCTTCATTGTTTCCGGCAGGTCTTATCGCTTTTGATCCGGTAGAATTGCTGCTGGATGATGACTGTAATACAGAACGTCTGCTTCAACCGGTTATACTGGAAGCATCAGAACGTTACAAGGTTGATTATGCCATTATAAAGGCAATTATAATGGCTGAATCAAGTTATAATCTCATGGCGATATCAAAAAAGGGGGCTGAAGGTCTGATGCAGCTAATGCCGCATACTGCCATGGAATTGGGGGTAACAGACAGCTTTAACCCTACGCAAAATATTCATGCCGGAGTCAGGTACTACAAAAAACTTCTTAAACGATTTAAAGGAAACGTACGGTTAGCGCTGGCAGCTTATAACGCAGGAAGCCGGAATGTCAGGGAATATAACGGAATACCTCCATTCAAAGCCACTCATTCTTATATTAAAAAAGTTCTTCATTATCAACGGTACTACCAACAACAACCAGCCGGCAACGCAATTTTAACGGCCGGCATCACACGAAGCTGATGGTTTCCTGAAGTTCCTCCTTGCTTGCAATTCTTTGCGCTCGTCTATCCTATAGACGGTCAAGTGCGCGAGTTTCAACCGTTCTTAAAGATAATTACCCCCTGCCCCAAGTTTACCTCATAATGAGTTTATAAATTTCTGATAACGACTCTTCTTGATCTTTTCTTCTTTGTCCGATATTTTACTTCTAAAATGTTACGAAAAATCAGGAGGTATAACTATGAGGTTTAGAAAATATTTCGAGATTGAAAACAGTTATCGAAAAAAGTTTCTTGATGTTCTTGCTGTGGAAAAGCTGGACAAAGGCGAATTTGTTGTTCAGGAAAAGGCCCATGGCGCCAATCTTTCTTTCTGGTATGACGGAAAGGAACTGAAATCCGCCAAGAGGAGCGGTTTTATAACGGATAGCTTTTATGACTTTAAGCCGGTTGAAGACAAAAACAGTGAAAGAGTTAAGAACCTCTATGCGATTTTAAAGGAAGAAGGCTGCGATTTTAGTGAATTGACTGTGTATGGTGAATTAATTGGCGGAACATATCCTCACAAGGATGTGAAAAAGGATACTTCAGCCACAAAAATTCAGAAAGGTATTTTTTATACACCACACAACGAGTTTTATGCCATTGATACGGCGATAGACGGGAAATTGCTTGATGCCGATAAGTTCAACCAGGTAATGGAAAAGGCCGGTTTTCTGTATGCAAAAACTATTTTCAGAGGTACTTTTGAAGAATGCTTGAAACATTCAAACAGCTTTCCTTCTCAAATTTGTGTATGGCTGGGTCTTCCCGAACTTGAAGATAACACATGCGAAGGTGTTGTGATAAAGCCGGTAATTCCAAAATTTCTTAGTGATAGAACGAGAGTAATTCTTAAAAACAAGAATGAGAAATGGGCGGAAAAAGCAAAGGCAAGAGACCGGCCAAGAAAGCCTCAGATGAAATTGTCCTCAAAAGCCGTGGAACTATTTAACGAAATAGGGAGTCTTATCACAGAAAATCGGCTTCGCAACGTATTATCAAAAATCGGGCCGGTTGGGCAAGAGGAATTTGGCAAACTCATACAACTTCTTTCAAAAGATATACTTGATGACTTTTTCAAAGATTATCTCCAGGAATATAATGGACTTGAAAAAAAAGAGCAAAAGCAACTGACACGCAAATTGAGTCAGAAATGTGCGGAGCTGATACGCCGTAATTTCATAAACATCGTTGATGGAGAATTTTAGGAGGGATCGCAGGGTAAAGCTTTATTTACACGCCAGATTATTTATGCTACGTTTTAATAATGATGAATTCATAAAAAGTCGAATTCATCAGGTTTTAAGTGTTAAGTTTTAGGTTTTAGGTTGATGTAAATGTCTGTTATAGATATGGTCTATTATAACAACTACTCAACGACTCAACGACTCAACGACTCAACCACTTAACGAGGTCTAAGAGAAGACAATATGTCCTTTAAAGATAATCTTTTAAGAAAAATTAATATCAATAATACGGCAAATAAGGTGCTTGGTTCAATCGGGCCGCCTGACAGTGAACGCAAAACCGACAAAGCAACAATGCGTCGTCTCCTTGAAATGAGCCCATACACGCTGCACAAAAAACGGGATCTCGATCTTTATATTAAAGGTAACCCTGAAGAAAAAGGTGAGATTTTAGTACTCGATAACGAGCTGGCCATTTATAATACCACCTCTGATGATGTTGCCCTTCGCAAAAGCCCTACAATCAAGGAAATGGTGAGTATTCGTAATGCAATTAAGATATTAAGCGATTCTGACGTGGTTATCAGCAAAAAGGAAGAATCGGTCAATACCATCCGAAAAGAATGTATCAATCTAATCGATCTATCTTTTAACAAAGCTGATATTGAAGAGATTGAAAAAGAAGGATCAGCTTCATTGGAAAACGGCTATTCAGAAGGTGTGATTGAATCCCTTTCTTTGTTTGCTGAACTTCTCGGCTTTAGCCCCCCGCCAAAAGCATTTAAAATGCGTCATTGTGAAATAATTGGCCATTTAGCAAAGAAAGAGAGTGGCGAAATCGTGTTTGGTCCGGCTGTAATTTACAGCCTGGCATATAACACTTTAAAACTGATTGAAAAAAAGATCGGCAGTTTTGATAAGGGGGAAATGGAGTATTTTAAACAGGTTGTCGCTGAAAATCAGGAAGCATCAAAAGAAGGGGCTGATGTTTTCCAATATTTGAAGGAAGCAGTGGTAAGAAAAGGAAGATAATATGATTCACAAGAATGCAGTTACTGATTTCTGTGTTAAAGAATACATGCCGGAGATTGATCCAACTGCCTTTGTTCATCCCTTTGCTGCGGTTATCGGCCATACTTATATAGGCAAACGGGTGATGGTTTCTCCCTTTGCCTCGGTGCGGGGTGACGAAGGACATCCCATTTTTATCGGAAATGAATCGAATATTCAAGATGGTGTTGTCATTCACGGTCTTGAAACAGAGCTAAATGGTCGTCCTGTTGAAAGGAATATTATTGAGGTTAATGGTAAGAAATATTCCGTTTATGTGGGGAATAGGGTTTCAATTGCCCACCAGGTGCAGATACACGGCCCTGCCTTTGTTGGCGATGATACATTTGTCGGTATGAAAGTGCTGGTCTTTAAAGCTAAAGTTTCAAGCGGATGTGTATTAGAGCCAGGATGTATTTTGATGGGGGTCACCGTTGATGCCGGGCGATATGTACCTGCCGGCACCGTGTTAAAAGAGCAACAGGATGCCGATAACTTGCCGGTCATTACAGATGATTATCCTTTTAAAAATCTCAATAAAGGAGTAGTGAATGTCAATACCAACCTTGCAGATGGCTACAACAAGGTTAATGATTTACGATATCTTAATATTGAATTTAAGTAGTTTGTATCTCAAAGTTCTGGGACTGATGTTAAGAATCCTTGCCGCTTTTTCTTTATCCCATCCGGTTCTGTTTAGAACTTCTAAAATTGCTTTTGTTTCTGCAGTTTTACGTACTTGTGCTAAATCCATCATTTGAGGTGGTTCTTGAAAATGCCATAAAAAATCCGATGGGAGCGAACTCGGGCTGATAACATTTTTATCATTAACAATGAACACTCTCTCAATGATATTTTTTAGTTCCCTGACATTTCCCGGCCAGTCATACCGAAGGAAAATATTAATAAGCTCCGATGTGACTGATGGTTTCGGCTTTTTATATTTGGCAGCCATTTGATTAAGAAACTGATCTACCATTTTGGGGATAGCTTCTCTTCTTTTTCTAAGTGGTGGCAAGTGGATAGGTACAACCTGAATTCTGTAAAAAAGATCCTCCCTGAAAGAATCGACCTTTATAAGAGATTTCAAATTTTTATTCGTTGCGGAAATCAGGCGGATCATTACCCGGATTTGCTTTTCGCCTCCGATTCTTCTGAATCTGAAATCTTCTAAAACCCGCAAAAAATCAACTTGATTTTCAACAGGCAGCTCAGAAATTTCGTCGAGAAACAGAGTGCCTTGATGTGCCATTTCAAAACAGCCCTTTTTTCTGCGGATGGCACCTGTAAAAGCTCCTTTCTCATGTCCGAACAGCTTGTCCTCAAACATCATGCCTGAAAGCACGCCGCAATTTACAGGGACAAAGGGATTCACAGCTCTAGGACTAAGGAGGTGAATAATCTTAGCAAGCAATTCCTTGCCAGTGCCACTTTCCCCGGTAATCAAGACATTTACATCAAACCCGGCTACCTGATTGACAGCCTTCATTATAGAATGCATGGAAGAGCATTCTAAAACAAACTCTTGTATTGCAGCATCACGAAGAAACTTTATATTAGATGATTGAAGCTTCATAAAATTCAAGTGAAAAAACAGTTTAAAGCCAGGCTTTAATTAAATCTGAATTGGTTTAGAGTCAAGATAATTGGCAAGTTTTTTCAAGCTTTGGCAATATTTTGCCAAAGCGGTACCGTCGACCGTTTTTCTTAAAATGCCGTCAATTCAAATTATCTTATTATAACAATTAGTTATAATCCATACCTATTATATTCGCATTTGGCACATACTTTGCACTACCTTATCACTTTGTTATTGCTGGCATAAACTATTACTTCATTATTGCTGGCATAAGCTCAATTTTGAATTATAAGGATACAAATTTTATGCCTTTTGAAAAGATCGTTAATGAATTCATGCGCCCTTTAAACCAGTATCCTGTCTTGAGAACCGGGGAAACGGTAAGCACAGCATTAAATCAAATAAAGAAGTCTTTACGCCGGAATAAATTACCACATCTAATTGTAGTGGGAAATGACATTTCAGGAGCCGAAATAATCAAAGGGTTTATCACGCCTTCGGATATAGTCTTTGGCGTGGCTGAACATTTTCTTAAAGGCGCAGAAAAAACCGGCCCGATTTTCTGGGAGGGCCAGTTGGAAACAGAATGCCGGTTTGCTGTTCAAAAACGTGTTGAAGAAGTCATGACGCCTATCAAGGTCTGTATCAGAGATGATGAAATGATAATGGAAGCGATATTTTTATTAAAGAAATATCAGGTAGATCTTCTTCCGGTAGTTCACGATGACGAAGTGACCGGATTGATCCATCTTGAAGACATATTAAAGCAAATTGCTCAGATGGCCATAAAAAAAATCCCTGCCGGTATTTAAAATAAATTTCGGCAGTCCGGATAAGGAGACGGGGGGCGTATTTTTAATATCCTTCTTAAAGCGAAGGGGATAAAGAAGTTTTTTTCCAATACCTGGGAAAGCTACTGAACGTTTTTTAGCAATAGTCCATTAATGTTACTTCATATCCAACCATTTTAATTTTAATTAAGGAGATTTTAAATGAAAACGATAATTGTAAAAGATTTGATGGTGCCGCTCGAAGAGTATGCAACTGTTTCCCAAGAAACTACTCTGCGCGAGGCAGTCCTTGCTTTGGAAAAAGCCCAAATGGCACTGGACCCGTCACAGTATAAACACCGCGCAATATTGGTGCTTGATAAGAGCGGAAAAGTTTTGGGCAAAATAAGTATGAAAGACATCCTGATCGCACTTGAACCGAATTATGGGAAATTGGAAGGTATGGGAGTGTTGGCCCGTTCAGGATATAGTCCGGATTTAATCAAGTCCATGCTCGAAGATAACGCGCTTTGGCTTGAACCTTTTCAGTTTGTTTGCGAACGGGCAAGCCAGCTAAAGGTGAGTGATTTTGTTAAGCCTATCGAGGATAGTGAGTATGTGGATGAAAAAGCTACACTGGGTGAGGCAATACACCAGCTGGTTGTGTATCCTTATCAATCTTTGCTTGTAACCAGAGACAAAAAGGTCTTGGGTATCTTGAGGCTGACTGATGTATTTAAACATATTTGTGATAAGATCAAAACCTGCGAATTTTGAATCCGAACTGTTTTTGAAAGCAGGCGAGATTTAATTAAATTGAAATTTTAATGAGATAAATAGGGAGGAAACTTTTATGGACGTAAATACTCATGGAGAAAAAACCGGAATATTTGCCAAGAAAGGAATGTGGATCGGTATTGGCGTTGGTGTTTTTATACTGGTTGCCTTTATTTTGCCAACGCCGCAGTCTCT
>JAUWOH010000005.1 GCA_030612225.1 Desulfobacteraceae bacterium | reverse complement strand
GAAAAAGTGCGAAGCACTTAACCTTGAACCGGGAACCCTGAACCTTATAACCCAGACCGACCTGGTGTCCAATTTATTTGCAATTTCGTGGTATATCAAGGTTTACGGTCATTTTTGTAATGTGAATTACGAGGTCTGAATTAGCAATATATCAACAAAAACAGCCAAATTTTCAAAGCGCTAAATTATTATGTTGCCTGCCTGTGCGTTTACGCATGCAGACAGGCACGTAGACCCACTTCGCTTTCAGCGCGGTGAAATTCCTGTGAAAATCCCTGGTTAAAAGTATAACAATAAGCTTGACGTATCAGGCATTCATGCTTATTAAACCTGATTAATTCGTAAAAAACTATGAGTATCGAGTATCGAACGTCCAACGGCAAAATTCCAGGGAGTTACCAAAATGCCTATTTATGAATATCATTGTGAAAACTGCAATCATAATTTTGAATACCTTGTCTTTGGTCCTGAAAAACCGGCTTGTCCTTCATGCAGCAGTAAAAATGTGCTGAAGCTGATGTCAGCATGCGGCTTTGTCAGCAAGGGAACCGGCGGAGAAACCGTATCCTCTTCCGCTTCTTCATCAGCATGCAGCGGGTGCGCGGCAACAAGCTGTTCGAGCTGTAGTAGCAACTAATGAACAGATCCAACATTAAAATAGGCACCAGGGGAAGCAAACTTGCTCTCTGGCAGGCCAACTGGATCAAGACCGAACTAAATAAAAACATCCCTTCCCTCTCAATTAAGATTGTCGTCATTAAAACAAAAGGAGACAAAATTCTCGATGTTCCTCTGGCTAAAGTCGGCGGTAAAGGGCTTTTTGTAAAAGAAATTGAAGAAGCCCTTTTGGACGGACGGGTTGATATTGCCGTTCACAGTATGAAAGACATGCCGGCAGATTTGCCGGAGGGCCTTTGCATAGGACCGGTTCCAAAGAGGGAAAACCCCGCAGATGTTCTTATCTCCAAAAACGGACTTCTGCTCTCTGAACTCGAACCTCAAGCCCGAATAGGCACGAGCAGTCTCCGTCGCGCTTCCCAGATCAAACATGCAAAGCCGGACTTTATTATACTTCCCTTAAGAGGAAATCTTGACACGCGCCTTAAAAAACTTGAAACAGGCGGCTTAGATGCCATTGTCCTGGCAGCAGCAGGAGTAAAACGTCTCAATTATGAAAGAAGGATAACGGAACATTTTGATTATGATATTATGCTTCCAGCGGTTGGCCAGGGAGCCCTGTGCATTGAAATCAGGAAACACGATCTTGAAATTGAAAAGATCGTATCAAAATTGAACCATCCGGAGACACGTGCGGTTGTTATGGGAGAACGGGCATTTTTGCATACTCTGGGAGGAAGTTGCCAGGTGCCTGTAGCAGCTTATGGGGAATTAAATAAAAACAGTTTTACGCTGCGTGGACTTGTTGCAGATATTGATGGAAAAATCATAATTAAGGACACTATAACAGGGCATAAAAATTCATCCGAAGGTTTAGGAATAAAACTTGCACAGCGCCTTCTTTTAATGGGTGCAGATAAAATACTGGAAAAGCTGAAAGCAGATGAATAAAAATAAATTATCAGGAAAAGTTTATCTTGTTGGAGCCGGGCCCGGTGATCCAGGGCTGATAACCGTAAAGGGACTCGAATGCATCAACATGGCAGATGTTCTCATTTATGATTACCTGGCATCCCCGTTTCTATTGAAACACGCCCCGGAAAATTCTGAAGTAATCTATGTCGGGAAAAAGGGGGGAGATCATACCCTGTCCCAGGAAAAGATAAATGCCCTTATAGTTAAAAAGGCAAAAGCAGGTGCAACGGTTACACGGCTGAAAGGCGGTGATCCTTTTATCTTCGGAAGGGGAGGGGAAGAAGTTCAGGTTCTGGTAGAAAATAAAATTGAGTTTGAGATCGTGCCTGGCGTGACTTCGGCAATTGCGGCCCCGGCTTATGCAGGGATACCCCTGACACACAGAAAATTTACATCCACCCTGGCCTTTATTACAGGCCATGAAGATCCGGACAAGGCAGAATCAAATATCGATTGGGCATCTATCTCAAAGGGCATTGGAACGCTTGTTTTTTTGATGGGAATAAAAAATCTGCCGAATATTACTCAAAAACTTATTAAAAATGGCAGACCCCCAAAAACACCTGTAGCTCTGGTACGCTGGGGGACAACATCCCGACAGGTTACTGTGACCGGCACGCTCGACACGATTGTCCATCAGGCCGATGAAGCCGGCATGAAAGCGCCCGCAGTCATTATTGTAGGTGATGTCGTCAGTCTGCGGCAATCCATGAAGTGGTTTGAAAACCGCCCGCTGATGGGAAAGAAAATCGTTGTAACACGAGCCCGTGAGCAGGCAAGCGACCTTACCAGACTTTTGTCCGATCTTGGCGCCGAGTGTCTGGAGTGCCCGACTATTGAAATACAACCTCCTGATGATCTTAAGCCCATTGACATGGCAATTGAAAACCTTTCATCTTATGACTGGCTGATCTTTACCAGTGTAAACGGTGTAAAGTTTTTCTTTGAAAGACTTTTCGCAAAAGGTATGGATGTCCGTGCACTGTACAATCTACAAACTGCGAGCATAGGTCCTGCAACAGCGAAAAAACTCCTGAGTTTTGGGCTGAACAGCGATATTATTCCTGAAACGTACAGGGCTGAGTCTATCGTTGAAGCCTTTGGCAAAAAGGAAATAAGCGGGAAAAAAATACTCCTGCCCAGGGCTAAGGAAGCAAGACTGATCCTTCCGGTTGAACTTGGAAAAATGGGTGCCGTTGTTGATGAAATTACCGCATATTGTACAAAAAAAGTTCCAGACAGAGCGAATTTTCTATTAAAAAAACTTCAAGAAAAAAAAATAGATCTGATAACTTTTACAAGTTCATCCACAGTAAAAAATTTCAGGGAACTTCTGCCTACTGACAATTTCAAAACCCTTATGGCTGGTGTTACAATCGCAAGTATCGGCCCCATAACTGCAGAAACAGCTAAAAAATCAGGATTTGACGTTCACATCGTTGCAAAATCTTTCACTATTAAAGGGCTGTGCGAAGCGATTTGTGAGCATTATAAAAATTAATCTCCACTAAGAACGCCTGTAATGTACCCTGCAACGATTGTGCCTGTCACAGTAACCACGGTCAGCACTATTACATATCTTACACCAAAATAAGAAATCATTACAGGCAAAAGAAAAGGCTTTACAGCCCTGCTGTTAATAAAAATGGCCATTAAATAATTTGCAGCGCCTTTTTTGCGCAGTTCCCTGAGCAGAGGATACCATGCATAAACCGGTCCCATGGAAATGATCCCTGCTGTTGATGAAAGAATGATTCCTTTAATACCTGACTTTTT
The DNA here is from genome assembly GCA_030612225.1 of Desulfobacteraceae bacterium. Lineage (GTDB taxonomy): Bacteria > Desulfobacterota > Desulfobacteria > Desulfobacterales > JAUWMJ01 > JAUWMJ01. The sequence goes on along the minus strand of JAUWOH010000005.1, from coordinate 22,433 downwards.
ACCAAAAAGTTTTACAATATGTGCGGGATTTAAAAAAAGATTAAAAATTACCAAAAGAATGAAAACAAAGCCAAGGGGTATAGTTATATTAAGGAAAACCTTTCCGCTGCTTTTAAATGCTGCAATAGCTTTCTCCGGCAGAACAGCAAAAAGGAATCCGTAAACAATCAGCATTAAAACCGGAAATAGAATCAACCGAATCGTGCGTTTTTTCCATGTAATGCTCTTTGATTTCTCTTTGTTCATTTTAATTTACCACCTTATGGAGTTAAAAACCAATACAGTTGCGCCAGCTACAGCTATAGACATAAAAAAAGATACGACATTTCGGACTACGGCAAACTTTCTGCCCAAAGCTGATATTTCTGCCGGCATTTGCACTAAACCCACAGTCACCCATGCTACAATAACAGCAGTAACTGCAAACAGACTGATACCGTATTTAAGCAACTCTCCTCCTATGACATAACTGTTTACAGGATTTCCGGCGAAAATACTGCCGAAACATGCTCCCCAAAGGGTATCAAAAAAAGCATTGCCAGAAAAAACTAAAGATAAAAGTTCTTTTGACATTAGCGCATTAAACAAGCCTATGAGCAATACAACACCCGCCAGTGTGGGTAGAATGTTGACAAACTGTCTGGCTGAGCTTTTAAATGCTCCAGCTATCGCTGCTCTATTATTTTCACTGGTCCATGAATCTGATTTATGGTCAGTCTCTTTGATGTGTTTTAACTCACTCTCTTTATATCTTTTAACAGCATCGTAAACATTACCGTCAACACCTGTTACTATCTTGATTCCATTTTTAGTGAGGTGACCCATTGCTGTCGGGCTGCAGTATCCAGTCAAAACTGTGTCAACTTTTTTGCCGACAACCAGTATAATGGCCTGCACACCTGAACCGCTGTCGCTTGAAGCGCCTGGATTTGGTATAGACTCAAAAGCAAGAGTTTCTTTATCAAAAATTATAAAGTATTTTGAGGTTCCAAACCTTTGTCCTACTTCAGATTCCAGGTCTGGACCATCAGCTGAAACTGCAATTTTCAAGAATACCTCCAGGTTCAAGGTTCAGGGTTCAACGTTCAAGGGTTCAAGGGTTTCCCGCTGAAAGCGGGATTAACCGTGAACTTTTTCCTTCTGCCGTCGCTTCGCTCTAGGTTCATGGGTTCAAGGTTCACGGTTAATAACCACCGAACCCTTTTCCATTCAACATTCGATCTGGCTTCGCAAATGCTACGACAAGACACGTGTTGGACGTTCGATGTTCCTGTCTGTGTGCGACGCACAGGCAGGCGATGTTCATTCCCTTTGTGCCTCTGTGCCTTTCCTTGCCCTGCGTCTTGTCGAGGCGTAGCTTAAAAGCGTAGACTGAAGCCGGAGGCGAAGCATGGGTGCCTTTCCCTGAGTATAAGTGGTTGCTGGTTGCTCGTTTTTTATCGAGCATCGAGTATCCAGCAACGAGCAACCAGCAACGAGCAACGAGCACAGTCTATTTCAACCATAAAGTCATAGAGAATTCAAAGGAAAAGTTTGAAAATAATGATATGTTGACCTTTTGCTGTCTTTTAGTGTATTAAATATGACAGTCTCGTAAAAAGTCTTCCGCTTAAGTTCAGCGGGACACGACCTTTTTATCCCGCTGTTTTTTAGCGGGGAATTTGAACTTTTTACGAAACCGTCTAATATGATTGAAAAGTAAATGTTTATGAACAATTATCTTGAAAAACTGCCGTCATTTGTCGATACAATCGAATCCATAAAAGAGACGATTATCGCAAATATAGTATTAATCGGCCAGATTCCCGCTCCTACGTTTAAAGAAAAAAGGCGCGCAGGAATTTTTATGGACAGGCTTGCCGAATGTCGGGTTGATGAATGCACTACCGACGGCTATAGAAATCCAATCGGAATCGTCAGGGGAACTTCAAGCTCCAAACCACCGATTTTTCTCATTGCACACATTGATACAATTTTTGCCAGGGATGTTGATCATAATTTTATCGTAGAGGAAAATTCGATTACAGGACCAGGAGTTACAGACAACTCAGTCGGCGTTGGCGTCCTTCTTTCCCTGCCTGAAATTCTTCGTAAACTCAAAGTACGGTTTCAATCGGATTTAGTTCTGGCCGGAGTAATTCAATCAATAGGAAAAGGCAATCTGCGAGGTGTTCGTCACCTTGTTAAGACATGGCCTACTCCTATAAGAGGAGCGGTCTGTATTGAGGGGATTGAGCTTGGCAGGCTCAACTATTACTCCGACGGAATGGTGAGATGTGAAGTCGAATGCAACATCTCTGCTTTAAATGGCGTTAAACACAAATTTAAACCAAATGCAATACTGGTACTAAACGAAGTGATTAACCAGATATTAAAATTACGCCTGCCCCAGAGACCGCGGGCAAGGGTGATAATTGGAAAAGTTGCCGGCGGGTTCAAGCATGGAGATATTGCCCTTGAATCAACATTGGGATTTGAAATACAAAGTGATTCCGACAAAATGGTAAAATTGATTTTCAATGATATAAAAGATATAATCGAAGCCATCAGCCATGAATATGAAGTTGAACTGACTTTCAAAACCATAAGCAATCTCAAAGCGTCAACATTAACATATAACCATCCTCTTGTAAAAAGCACAAGAAAAGTTATGAAAGAGCTGGAAATTAACCCGGCAGGAGGTCCATGTGAATCCGAGCTTTCAATTTTTCTCTCTCGGAAAATACCTGCAATTACATTGGGAATTACCAACGGCGAAAATCATCATCAGAAAAATGCGCAGGTAAAAATTGATCCTATGTTTAAAGGGATTGCACAGATCATTGGCGTAATTATGGCTATTGACAGCGGAGTGTGTGATGAATGATAGCTGGCTAAAAAAAAACACTTTTCATTATTCTGAATTTACGGATATAAGCCGTCTTGTTGAAGAAAAAAAGAAAAAAAATATTTTGATATCTCTGTGCCTGCCCACCCTTAATGAAGAAAAAACCATTGCCAAAGAAATAGTAATTATGAAGTCGGAACTCATGACTCGTCATCCGCTTCTAGATGAAATCGTTGTTATAGATTCCGGTTCAAAGGATAATACACTGGAAATTGCGAAATCTTTTGGCGCAGATGTATATGAAGCGAGCAGTATTTTACCAAACCTTGAACAATTTAAAGGAAAAGGCGAAAACCTCTGGAAAGCGCTTTACGTCACCAAAGGCGATATTATTGTTTATATTGATGCGGATATTAAAAACATTCACCACAGGTTTGTTTATGGACTCATAGCTCCCCTTCTTCTTTTTGATAATATAAAATATACCAAGGCCTTTTACGACAGGCCCATCGCCATTGGAAAAAGTAAGATCAGGCCCACCGGTGGAGGCAGAGTTACGGAGCTCGTTATCAGACCCTTGTTTTCACTTTTTTTCCCTGAATTAACCCAGATATTGCAGCCCCTGTCAGGGGAGTATGCCGGTTTCAGGGAAATATTTGAAAAAATACCTTTTCCCATCGGATACGGTGTTGAAACGAGCATGATTCTTGATATTTGTGAAAAATGGGGGCTTGATGTTATGGCACAGGTGGATCTGGAAAGACGGATCCACAGAAACCAGGACACGAAAGCTTTGGGGAAAATGGCGTTTGTTATTCTTAAAACATTTTTTAACCGCATAGAAAAACTTGAACTAATCGATTTGAAAAAAGACATTTTTTCCGAAATGATTCAATACAATCTTGTTAAAGACAGAATTAAACCCGACAAACTGGAAATAGAATGTTTTGAAAGACCTCCAATAGAAACCATCCCTGAATATCGTGAAAAATTCAATATAGGCTAAAATAAATTGCTAAAACAAAAATTAATCGATAAATATAACCGACACCTTAACTATCTTCGCATATCAATTACAGACCGCTGTAATTTGCAATGCATGTATTGTATGCCTCCTGGTTTTATTCCAAGACTTCACCACAACGAAATATTACGCTATGAAGAAATTATAAGAATTATTAAGGTAGGAATTAGCCTCGGAATTTCCAAAGTCAGAATAACAGGAGGCGAACCTCTTGTCAGAAAAGGCGTTTATGACTTTCTTAAACGACTGGCCGATATGGATGGACTTAGCGATATCGCGTTGACAACCAACGGTGTTTCCCTCAAAGATAATATTGAGAAAATCAAAGCAGCAGGTATAAAACGGATAAATATAAGTCTCGATACATTGAGCAGAAATAAATATAAGGAAATAACCGGGCACGACAAGTTCGAGCAAGTCTGGGAAGGGATAGAGCTTGCCCATAAAAAAGGCTTTGATCCGATTAAGCTGAACATGGTTGCTCTTAGCGGGGTTAATGATGATGAACTTGCAGATTTTGCAAGGCTGTCATTTTCATATCCCTTTCATATCAGATTTATCGAGTATATGCCCATAGGAAAATCTCGCATGAAATACGGTCCACTGTTACTTGTACCCGAAATAAAAAGACGCATAAGTACAATCGGAAAACTTATTCCTGTTAAAAACAGTATAAATGACGGACCTGCTGAACGTTACAAATTTGAAGGGGCAAAGGGAGAAATAGGATTTATAGGTGCCTTGAGCCATCACTTCTGCAACAGGTGCAACAGACTAAGATTAACTGCAAGCGGACAACTAAGACCCTGCCTTTTATCAGACCATCACGAAGATTTAAAGAGCCTTTTAAGAAAAGGATGTTCCGATGAAGAGCTGGCTGATATTTTCCTAACTGCTGTACGCCACAAGCCTTCCGACCACAACCTTTCAATCAGCAATCCAACAGAGGTTTTAAGTCAGATGTCTTCAATTGGAGGCTAAAACCAAAAAAAAGGCCTGGACCGTATCAGTGGGAGGCTACATTTACTCACACAAAACAATAGTATACGGCCCAGGCTAGTATGTTAACCGGAATCACTGGAAAAAAGCAATTGAGGTTCGAGATAGCTAATAATTGCAGCACTTAGCACCCTGAAAACAACAAAGCAACACTTTTTTTTAAATAAAGCAATTTTTTTCAGTACCTTAGTTTTCCTTAGAAAACTTGGCCCTCCGGACAAGGATTTTTTACTTTTTCTCGATAAATTTTGGGGGAAAAATAAACCCTGCCGGCATCTTCAACTCAGGCATGATCATAAGAGTTGCAGTTCCATGGGCTATTATCCTGTTATCTTCGGTATTAACCTGAGCCTCTGCATAGCACAGCTTTCCTCCAACCTTAATCTGTCGCCCTCTGGCAATTAGCTTTCCAGAAGTAGCAGGCGCAAGATAATTGAGTTTCAGATCAACGGATGTCAGCCAGGCGTCATGATTTTCTATCCCATAATAGACTGCCCAAAAAGCAACCGTATCAATTAGCGATGCTAAAACGCCTCCATGGACAGCTCCCAAAAGCTGCATATGCTTTTTTTTAATATAAATTTCGATTACCGCAGATCCAATGCCTATATTTACAAGCTTCATAGAAAGCAGCGAAGGGTACGGAGATATATTTACGAGGTCACAAATTGATTTTATATGTTCCGGATTCGGTTTTTTCATGTCATAAGCCTTAGTGCTCTAATTCGTTAATTCGATGACGAATTTTATATAGATTTCTTTTACCGCCCGGCTTGTCCCGCTAAGCGGGGCTTTGCTCAAGACGCTGAGGCGCAGGGTGAAAAGCTTTTTCCTTTGCCGTTGAGAGGACGGCAAAGGAAAATCAGTCAGCGTTTAGATTGTTATAACTATATGTTTTTATATCAAAGGGGTGAATTCCTTATTGCTTTCCGCCCTCTCAGCGGAAAGCAATAAAAAAATAATTCTTTGCGTGCTTTGCGGCTTTGCGGTGAAAATAAAACATTATACGTAACCGCATTTAAGAATAAATGTACTTAGCATCAATTTTTTATGGGAGCAATTTCCATCTTAAGACCGCAATGTAGCAGTCAGCCTCAGTGGGTGTATCAAAAGCTCCAGTGCTGAAACAATACTTGTGCAAACCACATCTGCTGAAACCAGGGTTGTCAGGGCAACACCTTCTTCTAGAACAACAGCAATGCCAAGGATTGTTTCTTTCAGCATCAACCTGTCGTTACGGCCGTTTCCGATGCAAACCGTGTTTTCGCATCCAAGGTCTTTTACATAATTCAGTTTGCCCACGTCCTGATTATCTGTCGGAAGGATTGACAAACCGCAAGGAACCCCTTCAAGCTGTGAAGCGGCCTTGCCGAACGTATCAGCAGTAAGGACATGGATCTGTAAATCAACCGCCAGCTTTTCCAGGCATTCCTTGACGCCTTTAATCAGTATCCCATCACAGGCAAGGGTACCGTTATGGTCAAGTACAAGGTGTTTAAGCTGCAAAGTCTTGAAACCCGGAATTTCAATTTTTATCATGTCTATTCCTTTCCAATGTGAAATGCCCTGCCAATAACCTCTCCCAGTCGCTGGTATTGTATAGTACCGGGTGAATAGACAAGGGGATCTATTTTTTCGGCATCTGCATTTCCATCAGTCAGGCAATTGTCGTTTATATAGGTTTCAATTATTTCACCAACAATCAGTGTATGGCTCCCAAGCTTAATTGAATGAATCACTTTGCATTCAAGATTTACCGGGCATTCCTGAATAAGTGGGGCAGTCTTAAGAACTCCATAATCAACCTGAAATATTTTAGATTTGTCTTTCTTTTTTCCTGAATAGATGCCACAAAAGTCTACTTTTTTTACAAGACTGGCAGAAGGAACATTAATGGAAAAGCTTCCGTTTTCTTCTATGCCTTTCATTGTAAACCGGCTCTCACGAATCGCAACAGAAAGGGCAGGTGGTTTGTGCGAAGCGATACAACACCAGGCAGCTGTCATAAAATTAGCAATTCCATTTACTTTTGAGCCTACCAGAACAGCGGGCATTGGAAAAAGCAGTGTCTGTGGTCCAAGTTTTATTTTCTCCATTTCATTTCTCCTTCATCTATAATATATTCAATTTTGATGGCGTCGTAGAAAGTCCCATCTACTGCGTTGCAGCGGTTTTTCAGAAACTCGGCATACTACATGTATTGCCTCCTTCCTGAAAAACCGTTGCGCCTTGCACCCCAAGGGCACTTCCTGCGGGGCGTATATGAAACTTTCTACTTAGCCATCTGGGATACTTTTTTAGGAGTTCATCAATTTTAAAACCACATTGTGCGTGGATTCAGTATATTATTCGCCTGCGGCTTCAGACTTCGCTTCCAAGCTACGCCGCGACAAGACGCAGGACATGCCCTTTGTGCCTTCTAAGTAGCATGAATAGAGTAAATGACAAAAGACCGATATGATATTATGCAGCTTATTTGTCGATATAGTAGCGATTTAGAAGGCCACAGAGAGATGATTTACAGCAGATATTTTCCTGGGCAGCCTGCTTTCCCATTCACGCTACTGCCTGTTCAACCTCGGCGATAACTTTAGCACCTATATTTTGCTCAACTGTGATTAAATCGTATTTTGATTGAAGGTTCATCCAAAATTGAGCGCTATTGTTAAAATACTGGCCAAGTCGCAGAGCTGTTTCTGCGGAGATACCACGCTTGCCGTTAAGAATTTGAGTTATGCGCCCTGAAGGAACGCGTAATGCAAGTGCCAACTTGTTTGCCGAAAGATTGCGTGCCGTCATTTCACGTTTTAAAATACGTCCTGGGTGGATAGGTTTCATAGTGCTTATCCCTTATGGTAATCAGTAATTTCAACACCGTACGCGTTTCCGTTTTTAAACCGAAAACAAATACGCCATGGGCCATTAACAGTCATAGCCCATTGGCCAGCCCTATTACCAGATAGCTTATGTAGTCCAACACTTTTTAACGGGCTTAAATCATGTAAAGATGTTGCAGCATCAAGGGCTGCGAGCAATTCATCAGCCGCTTCAATATCAAGACTTCGAAATTTCGAGATTTTCCCCTCTTCATAAAAACGGCGAGAGCGACTGTTAGCCCACGTTTTAATCATACGTAAAATATACTACGCATATCGTAGTATGGCAAGCAAAATATCACAACTTTACGATAATTTTTGGCAGTTGCTTCATATCGTTTTCAATGCTATCAACCTATGTTAATTGCATTTTTTAATACCGTAAAACGTCTTTATAAGGGTGGAATAATGAAAATTCAAAATATTGACAAAATAACCAATTGCAGACATCTAAATCTGTATGAGATATCATACATTAATCAAAAGGGTATTGAAAAATCGTGGCATATCGCTTCAAGAGCTGATAAACCAAAGTGTGTAACAGGACAGTTTGACATGCCTGATGCGGTGGTGATCGTACCTTTTCACAAAAAAAAAGATAAACTCGTTATAATAAAGGAATTCCGTGTGCCGCTTGGGGGGTATCAATACGGCTTTCCTGCCGGACTTGTTGATGAGGGTGAAAAAATTCAACAAACTTGCATAAGGGAGTTAAAAGAGGAGACGGGCCTAAATATAACCCGCATTAAAAAGATAAGTCCGCCGGTATATTCTTCCAGTGGAATGACGGACGAATCGGTTTCAATGGTCTATGTCGAATGTGATGGAAAACCATCAAATAAGGGCAATGAAGATTCTGAGGACATCACAACCATATTTATATCGCCGCCGGAAGCATCCGAGTTGTGCAAAGATTCAAAGATCAAGCTCGATGTTAAAACATGGCTGGTTCTTTCCTCGTTTGCTGAAAGCGGGCGAGTGTAGTACTTTTTCAAGTTTTCTATAAAACAAACAAAGGAGAACTGAGATGGAACAGCAACAATGGAATCCTGGGAGTCTGCTTCAATTATCCGGGCAATACTGGGCAACATGTACGCTTCATGCCGCAGTTAAGCTTGATGTGTTTACTGCAATAGGCGATCAGCAGCTTGCAGGGGGAGATATCGCACAAAAATTGAATATAAGCAAAGAAGGAACAGTTAGACTTCTTAATGCTCTTACTGCCATGAACCTGTTGGAGAAATCAGATGATAAATTTTCCAACGTCCCGGCAGGCAAAACTTTTCTCTCAAAAAACTCTTCGGAGTATATAGGCCATATGATTACCCACCATCACCACTTGATGGATTCATGGTCCAAGCTGGATCAGGGAGTTAAGACCGGAACGCCTGTCAGAGTTCGGGGATCTCACACAAGTTCTGAGTGGCGGGAAAGCTTCCTTATGGGAATGTTCAATATAGCCATGAGCGTGGCTCCTTTGCTGGCGGATAAAATAGATCTTTCCGGGCGACGTCACATACTCGACCTGGGAGGTGGGCCCGGAACCTATGCCATCCATTATTGTCTGAAAAACCCGGGGCTCAAAGCAACGGTCTATGATCTTCCAACAACCAGACCATTTGCGGAAAAAACCATTGGCAAATTCGGGCTAACTGAACGGATAGATTTCATGGATGGCAACTATGTGGAAGAAGACATTGAAGGAATCTATGATGTGGCATGGCTATCCCACATTCTCCACGGAGAAGGCCAAAAGGATTGTCAAAGGATCATAGAAAAAACTGTTTCAGCTTTAGAGCCTGGGGGTATGATAATTATCCATGATTTTATTTTAAACAACACAATGGACGGGCCTCTTTTCCCAGCACTTTTTTCCCTTAATATGTTTCTGGGTACATCTGACGGTCAGTCCTATTCTGAAAAACAGATTACCTACATGCTCGACAAAGCCGGTGTAAAGGAGATCCGGCGACTTTCTTTCCAGGGGCCGAATGATTCGGGGATTATTACCGGTACGGTTTGAAACAAATCATTTCCCCTGTACACTGCGGCCTGAAATACCTTTTTCTCCTATACCACTCAGACATCTGCGTGCCGAATTTTCTTTACAAGTGTGCAGCACCTTTTAAAAGCTGAAACACTTTTGGAAAAATTAAAGCCGGGGACATTGCAAATTACGCAATGTGTGACTTAGGGCTCACGTAAAAATAACTTCATATTTTATGCACCCCAAGGGCATTTGCTTCGCGGCACATCCCGGATTTGCCCGATCCTCAACTCCAAAATCCTCAAAATAGTTCGCTATTCCTGTGGTTTCGGAGTCTTCGCTTACCTGCAGCCTCGGATCGAACAGGTAAGCGCAGACTCCGAATCTAACCTAAATCCATGCGCCTAAAATGCAAACTTATTTTTACGCGAGCCTTTAGTTGCGTCGCTCATGCTTGCATTTTTAATCAGGTATGATTATAATTAAATACTATGGAAAAACAAAATGAAAAAATACCGAGTCCCAGGGAGATCGAAAAAGAGATAAGCGAATTTTTAGCAAAGAAGTTTAAAAGCAATGTTAAAATTATGTCTCCTGTGGTTCTGCCCCAGGAATTAACGGTGGAAAAAGACAAAGAACTGCCCCACAAGATTAAAAAAATCAACTTTGATTTATTGCCTGAAGATCTTATCGCTTACCTCGACCAGTACATTGTCAAGCAGGATATGGCCAAGGCTATCTTAGCCACAAAAATATGCACTCATTTTAATAGAATAAAACGAGCCGAAGATTATCCTGATGATATCAACGAAATGGTAGGCAGCATAAAGAATAATGTACTGATGATCGGCCCAACCGGAGTTGGAAAAACATACATTGTCAAGCTAATCGCAAAAAAAATCGGCGTTCCCTTTGTAAAAGGCGATGCTACTAAATTTTCCGAAACAGGCTATGTGGGCGGAGATGTTGAAGATCTTATTCGGGATCTGGTTCGTGAAGCGGATGATGATATAGAGCTTGCGCAGAATGGAATTATATATATTGATGAAATCGACAAAATTGCATCAAGCCGCAACCTGATAGGTGCTGATGTATCGCGAACCGGTGTCCAGCGCGCTTTGCTCAAGCCGATGGAAGAAACAGACATCGATTTAAAAGTTCCTCATGATCCCATTTCAATGATCCAGGAGATTGAACGGTTTCGCAAAACAGGCAAGCGAGATAAACGCATTGTAAGTACTAAAAATATATTATTTATCATGAGCGGTGCTTTTAACGATCTGACACAAATCATTAAAAAACGTATAATGGATCAGGGTATCGGTTTTGGAGCACACATCACAAGCCCGAAGAAAGATATCGACCTGCTTAAACATGTAAAGTCTGAAGATCTCATAGAGTATGGATTTGAATCTGAATTCGTAGGTCGCCTGCCGGTAATATCTGTTTTAGAAAACCTTACTGAAAATGATCTTTTTGAAATCCTTAAAAATCCCAACAACCCGATAATTCTTAGTAAAAAACTCGATTTTGACGCCTATGGCATAAGCATAAAATTTGAAGATGAGGCGCTCCGTATTTTTGCGGAAAATGCCTTTAGTGAAAAGACAGGGGCAAGAGGCCTGGTCAGCGCCATTGAAAGAAAAATGCTCCTCTTTGAAAAAAAACTGCCATCAAAAGGCACTAAAAAATTTCCGGTTACAGCTACGGTCATTGAAAATCCTGAAGAATCACTTGAAGCCTTAATAGTTTCACCGGATGAGAAAAAAATAAACGATTCTTTCGAAAAGCTCTCAAACAAAGAAAGAGAGTTTATTAAAACATATTTAAAATCGAACAAAAAAAATCTGTCTGAAAAACACAACCTGACAATGACTTCATCCCGTATTGACATTATTGCTGAGTATTACACCAGGTATATAATGGATACCGGAAGTGGTATAAAAAAAATAAAATCCTTTTATGACGAAATTAAAAAAATCGAACTGTACTTTTTTAAAACACATGATATAAATATCGTTCTGGAAGAAGATGCCATCGATTATATCATTGAACAGTTTGTAATATCTGAAATCCACCTTGATACTTTTTATAAACAGCTGACAAAAGACTTTGAGCTCGGGCTGAAGCTGGTTCGGGAAAAAACAGGAAAAAATCGCTTTTTTGTTACAAGAAAAGCGTTGCTGAACCCTGAATCTTTTATAAGCGAATTAATTAAACATGAACTGAGTACATAAAACCCATAAAAAAGGTTCTAACTTCCATGATCGGAATTTCTAAATTATACTGCGGCACAGTCGAACCGTCAGATGCCCTTCGCTATGGACGTATGTCTTCTAAGCTGCCATCACATCTCCTTCAGTTCTCCCGTGATAAGCAACCTGTGGTAGTATGGAATATCACCAGAAGATGTAATTTAAAATGCGTTCACTGTTACGCCCACGCTAAAGATATTCCCTTTGACAACGAGCTGTCTACCGAAGAGGGCAAACGTCTTATTGACGATCTGTCCCAATTCGGCGTACCGGTGCTTTTGTTTTCCGGAGGAGAACCACTGGTTAGAAAGGATCTCCCGGAGCTTGCAGCTTATGCTGTAAAAAAAGGTATGCGCGCCGTGATATCAACAAACGGTACACTTATTACCAGGCAAGTGGCCGAAACACTGAAAGAGATCGGTCTGTCCTATGTCGGTATAAGCATAGACGGAATGGAGGAGATCAATGATAAATTCAGAGGAATTAAAGGAGCTTTTAAATCCGCACTTAAGGGAATTGAAAACTGCAAGGCAGCAGGCATAAAAGTCGGCCTTAGATTTACGATAAATAAGTTCAATGCGGCAGAGATTCCGCAGATATTTGATCTTCTTGAGGATATGGAAATCCCTCGAGTCTGCTTTTATCACCTTGTATATGCCGGGCGCGGCTCAAAACTTGTTGATGAAGACTTGTCCCATGAAGAATCAAGAAAAGCTGTTGACCTTATAATTGATCGAACAAAAGCGCTGCATGAAAAGGGAAAACCAAAAGAAGTTTTAACCGTTGATAATCATGCAGACGGTCCATACCTGTATTTGAGGCTTCTAAAAGAAAATCCTTCGCGTGCAAAAGAGGTTCTCGAACTTCTCAATATGAATGAAGGAAATAATTCAGGAAGAGGCATAGGGTGTATTAGCTGGGATGGTGAAGTTTACGCCGATCAATTCTGGCGTCATTACAGTTTTGGGAACATCAAGGCCCGCCCGTTTTCCGAAATCTGGACAGACACGTCAGAACCTCTTATGAAAAAGCTCAAGGAAAAGAAAAAGCATGTGAAAGACAGGTGCGCAGGGTGCAAATGGCTCGATATCTGTGCAGGCAATTTCAGGGTTCGTGCTGAAGCTGTGACCGGAGATGTGTGGGCGCCGGATCCGGCTTGTTATCTTACTGATGATGAAATAAAGTAGCCGTTCACGGCTTGAAACTTGAAATTAGAAAGTAGAAATTCGGGAGAGATGAAACGCGTTTACGAGTTGAAAGCCAAATTTCCAATTTCTAATTTCAACGTTCCGTGAACGCTTACAATTTTAGTTTACTCATTTTTTCCAAAAAGAGGACAATATCATGCTGTTCCCTGACTACCGGCCACGAAGGCTGCGGCAAAGTGAAGCGTTTCGGCGAATGATACGCGAAACAACCCTTTCTGTGGATGACCTTATCCTCCCGGTTTTTGCCATTAACGGCAAGAACGTTAAGAACCCAATTCCTTCCATGCCCGGGCATTTTCAGTTATCAGTAGACAATTTGATAAAAACGTCGAGAAAGGCGTTTGAGTTGGGTATCCCTGCCGTAATGCTTTTTGGAATACCGGACAAAAAAGACCCTCTTGCTACCAGTGCATATGCAAAGGACGGGATTGTCCAGAAAGCAGTAAAATCGCTGAAAGACAAATTGCCTGAGCTTGTGGTTATAACCGATGTTTGCCTGTGCCAGTATACGGATCATGGCCACTGCGGTATTGTTGAAGGCAATATAATAGACAATGATGCCACTTTGGATCTTCTTGCAAGGACTGCGCTGTCCCATGCAAAAGCGGGTGCCGACATGGTTGCCCCTTCAGATATGATGGACGGCCGTGTGGCTGAAATTCGCAATGCCCTTGATGAAAACGGCCTGAGCAATATTCCCATAATGTCTTATGCTGCAAAATATTGCTCAGCTTATTACGGTCCTTTTCGTCAGGCAGCAGATTCAGCCCCAAAGTTCGGAGATCGCAGAACTTACCAAATGGACCCAGCTAATGCATTAGAAGCTGTCCGGGAAGTTACTATGGATGTGGAAGAAGGTGCTGATATAATAATGGTAAAGCCAGCTCTGGCCTACCTTGACATTATCTGCCGCATCCGTGATGAGATAGATCTCCCGCTGGCAGCTTATAGCGTCAGTGGTGAGTATGCAATGATCAAGGCAGCCGAAAAAATGGGCTGGATAGACGGCAAAAAGGTTATGATGGAAACCCTCATAGCGATCAAAAGGGCAGGTGCTGATATGATTCTTACTTATTTTGCAATGGAAGCGGCACAGGAACTTAGGGATAGCTAAGTTCTCCTTTTTAAAACCACGTACTTTATGCGTGGTCAGAGATAGTTGGCTTTGCCTGAGTGAATATGAGTGTCTAAAGTGAACTAAAGTGTCTAAAGTGCCTAAAGTTGTGGTGTCGCTCCGCTCCAGGCTTCGCCTTTGGCTTCAGTCTACGCTTTTAAGCTACGCCTTGACAAGACGCCCCGGCAAGCCATCTTTTTTATAAAATAGACAGAATTCCTTAACTTTAGTCACTTTAGTTCACTTTAGACACTTTAGTCACTTAAAACATAGTATATCTGACAGCACCTTCGAGAGATAAATCAATGTTACGGCCTTCGGGCCAAGATTCTTCACTTTAAAAAATGATAAAAAAAACTGAACATAAAAAACCATCTCATCCACACAGCGAGAAAAAAGAAGCAACCCTTCGACTTGTTGCATGGGAAACTACACGCAACTGCAACCTGACCTGTGTACACTGCCGGGCATCGGCAACAAAAGGCCCGTACGCCGGGGAGCTTGACACTCAGGCCTCTTTTCGTCTTCTGGATCAAATTGCCCTTGTAGGTGAACCGATTGTCATACTTACAGGTGGTGAACCTTTGCTGCGTCCTGATATTTTTAATATTGCAAAATATGGCACGGGCAAAGGTCTCAGGATGGTTATGGCGCCTAACGGTACTTTGATAACCGAAGCTTATGCCGAACAAATGGCCGATTCCGGCATTAAAAGGATAAGTATCAGCTTAGATGGTGCTACAGCAGAAAGCCATGACAGCTTCCGCGGGGTTAAGGGGGCTTTTGAAGGCGCTCTAAACGGAATCAAACTGGCAAAGCAAGCAGGTGTTGAATTTCAGATAAACACTACGATTACAAAGACAAATCTTGATCAAATTCCAAAAATCCAGGATCTTGCCATAAAACTTGGCGCTGTCGCCCATCATATTTTTCTCCTTGTGCCTACCGGCAGAGGAAAATATATTGTAGATCAGGAGATTACGGCAGATGAATATGAAAATACATTGAACTGGTTTTATGACCAGAGAGAAACAACTCCCCTGCAACTGAAAGCGACATGTGCTCCACATTACTACCGGATACTCAGACAAAGGGCAAAAAAAGAAAACAAGTCCGTCACATTCAAATCACATGGTCTGGATGCCGTAACCCGGGGGTGTCTGGGTGGTATCGGGTTCTGTTTTATTTCACACACAGGAGTTGTTCAGCCATGCGGATTTTTGGATTTAAATTGCGGCGATGTTACAAAAAATTCTTTTGCCACAATATGGAATAATTCAGATACCTTTCTATCTCTGCGCAATTATGATAAACTGAAGGGAAAGTGCGGAAAATGTGAGTTTAAAAGAGTTTGTGGTGGATGCCGGGCAAGGGCCTATGAAGCCACCGGTGATTTCCTGGCCGAAGAGCCCCTTTGTAATTATCAACCAGTTTCAACTTGAAACCAAGGATATCGCGTTATGAAAATCAATGCCTTAATGATTCCGGACCCGATCACTATCACGGAAAAAGCTTCTGTCAGTGATGCTATTGAACTTATGAAAGTAAACTCCATTCGGCACCTGCCTGTTGTTTCACAAAAAAAGATACTGAAGGGTTTTCTAACACTTGCTGATTTAAAACAGGGCCTTATCCCTGCCATGGTGGGAGACCTTACTTTGACAGATCTAATGATAAAAAAACCGATAACCGTAGATCCTGATAGTGATATAGAGATCGCGGCACAGCTTATTTACAAGCACAAGATAGGCGGCATCCCGGTAGTTAAAAAAAATAAGCTTGTAGGCATAATAACTGAATCGGATATACTTCGGACTTTTATCGATATGATGGGCATTCTTACCGCAAGTTCACGTATAGATGTTGAGGTAAAAGATGAACCCGGATTATTCAGAAAGGCCTTGCAGATTATCAATGACAATGGCGGAGATATAATTAATGTTGGGATGGCGGCTCAGCAAACAAGCAAACGAATATACTATTTTAGGCTTTCTGTCTGCAAAACGGATATTATAAAAAAAGCTCTTGAAGACAGCGGTTTTGAAGTGCCGGATGCCATGGATTAACCTCGATGGTTTCGTAAAAAGTAAAAAACCACTTTTTACGAAACGTTTTAAGTTTTAGGATTTAAGTTTTAAGTCTCTGTTAAAACAGATAATATCATTAACTTAAAACCTAAAACTTAACACCTAAAACCTGATGAATTCGACTTTTTACGAATTCATCAAATATGTTATAGTCCCAAAGTATTACACGCCTTTTGTCAAAGCTCAATAAATAAAAGAAATTTCGGCTAAAACCGGATGGAAAGACAGGTCAACCCCCCATCCATTTTTCTGAACTCGCTCATGTCCAGTTCAACGATGTCCAGTTTAAGCCTTTCAAGTTTTTTTCTGGTTTCGGGAAAGCCTTTTGGAACAATCAGTTTGTTGTTGATTAGCAAGGTATTGCCGGCATAGTCTTCGCCTGATCCTACCATGATTTTTTCATAGGAAGCCAGTGCCGGATGGTCGGCGAAATCCGGTGTTACCAACAAGGTGTTTTTACCGACATAATTCACGCTTGATTTGAAATGAAGTCCTACATCAACAGGAATTGTCGTCCATGTATTTCGGTATGATGCCAGGATGTTGCCAAGCTGTTGGGCTCCTTTTTCGTTGGTTCTGTCCGAGATACCGATGAAAAAATGGTTGCCAACCATCAGCACATCGCCCCCATCTACGGTCCCGGGGTTTTTGATGTGAGCGATATTTCTATACTTTTTCAAAACAGGTTCGATATCGAGCTGTTCTCCGTTTCTTGCTGCAGCACCCGGGTTGGTTATTACCGCAATATCCGGTGTCACAACCGCTGTATCTTCAACAAAATGTGCATCCGGATAAACAGGGGATGACTCGATAACGTCCACGGTCAGACCAAAAGATTTAAGGGTTTTGATATAGGCACCAAACTGGTCAATGGCTTTGTCATAGTCAGGTTGTTCCAGGTTGGCCGTGGTAATACCCTCTGCAATGTTTTTTCCAGGCTTTCTTACAATGGCTCTTGTGAACATTCATTCGCTCCGCTTGCAATGGTCAGACAAAAAAGGAATATGGTTACAAAAAATGCTATGGAAAACATGAATAGCGTCTTGATTACCGGACAAAAGACAATACCGTAAGTTAAATAAGGGGTCGGGGAGTTTTTCCCCAAAGGCCATTTTGGTAAACTGTTAGCGCTTTATTGATATTCAGCGGTTCGTATGAGGGAAAGCCCTATCGCCCGAGCGATAGGGCTTTCCCTCATACGAACATAGCGGAGACTGAAAAACTCCCCGACCCCTCAGTTAAATAGCATTCAACTCAAGAGTTATCGGTCTGTCC
Source organism: Desulfobacteraceae bacterium (assembly GCA_030612225.1). GTDB lineage: Bacteria > Desulfobacterota > Desulfobacteria > Desulfobacterales > JAUWMJ01 > JAUWMJ01. The sequence continues at coordinate 4,781 of JAUWOH010000005.1, read as the reverse complement.
TCCTCACTTTTTCCTGTAAAGCGTATAGGACCCGGCCGTCTGTAGTTGTCCTCCCCTGGCTCAGCTGCGAGCCATTTTTCTCTTAAAGCCTTCACAATTCTGAAAGAATTCGAATTTATATCCACAATACTTTTTTCCAATACCAGTGCCAGTTTTCCCTTTCTTTCCTCAAGGTGCATCAGAGGTGCAATCGGTATTCCCACAGGTTCCCACTTTGAAAAATCAAGATCCAAATTCTTAATGGCAGCCATTTGTCCTGTGGCTTTGTTAGCTATTAAACTGAATACAGTCAGTCCCAGGTTGTATGTGTAATTACAGTCAAACCGGGTTGGATCATTTCCCCTGCCGTCATAGCCGTAAAAATGAGTCTGGGTTTTGAAATTTGGGACTGATTTTTTGTAAATATTTTCAATCGAAACAGGAATTTTTTCATCTTTATCTATTATGCATTCCCTTACAAGAGCCTTTTTAAGAGTTTTTATGGATACTATTGATGGTTTAACAAGCAGAAAATCAGCATCGATGTAGTTCTTAAAGATAACCGGGCCGAAAGAATCCGGATCAAGCTCTTCTTTTTGAAGAGCCTTTTTGTAATAGGATTTTTTAATTCCTATTTTATACACACCTTTTTCCTTTAAAATATTGAGGTAATCCTTAACCAGTCCCATAATAATTTTGTCGGTTTCAACCTGCGAAAACTGGAAATTTCCATGACTGTCCCTTTCTGTGAGGAGCCCCTCCTGAAAAAATGCCGGGATAACATTAAACAGGTCATCATCCCTGGTGTTCCATACCGTAAAAGATTCATCCTCCCGTGAACGTCGGGCAAGCCCTCTTAAGTAGTTCAGCTTGTCCTTACGCAAAGGAAAGTGGGAATGAAAATTTGTATCATGGGATCTATTATACTCTGCAATGATTGTACTAAGCTTTATAATAAAAACCTGTATTTCGTTTATAAATTCCAGTACGCCTTCGGGGATGACTATTACGCCGTGATTTTTACCCACAGCCGCTCTCCTGACAATGCCGTTACATATCAAGCGGGAAAGATGCCGAAGTGTCATACCGTATGCGGTATAATCCACAGTGTTTTCTTTTTCAGCCCTTTTGATTCTCTCTTTGTCCTTATAGTCGGCAAGATCCTCTCCGATAAGGGTAATATTCGCATGAGTCTGGAGGGCAACCTCAAGCGCGAGGTGACTTGCTACCCGTCCCATAACTTTGCAGATGTGCCAGTATTTGACATCAGAACCGCTGTCTGTACACAGGTTTCCTATTGAATTGGCAAAGGACCGGGCTGCTGTATGAAAGCCAAATGATATGGCACATAAAACTTGGCCGTCTGCGTCTCTTACCTGGATATCTCCGTCAATTGTTTTCGGAACACCAATAACCTGAATACCGTCTTCAAACATCTCCTGGGCAAGAAATGCAGCATTTGTGTTTGAATCATCTCCGCCCACGATGACTATAGCATCAAGCTCAAGCTGCTTACAGGTTTCTCTGGAAAGTGCCATTTTCTCGTCCGTATCAATTTTTGTTCTGCCTGTCTTGATCATACCAAAACCGCCCAGGTTTCTGTATGTATCCACAATATCGTCGGTCAACTCAACAGCCTCGTTTTCAATTATCCCGTCAGGACCAAGCAAAAAGCCGTATATTTTTGAATTTTGATTTGCTTTTTTTGCTGCATCATAGAGCCCTGCAATAACGTTATGTCCTCCAGGGGCTGGCCCGCCGGAAAATACAAGACCGATATTGCGCCTTTTGCAGTATTCTTTTTTAAAAGATTCGTCAGGAGAATCGATACCAATAACCTTTTGAACCTTATTTTTAATTATCTTTGGAAGGCTTTTAGTTGCTTCTTTACCAATGTCAAAATTGTAGTCCAAATCCTCATTTAACATTGTATAATCTTTTAAAAAAACACCACACTTTGGCGGAATGCTTTCTCTTCTTTCGATTACTTCCCGGTTAATGTTATCAGTTACACCCTTAACTTTAGCATTATCCAAAAGCTTCTCAATGCTTACAGATTTTTTTACCGGCATCGATATCCTCCATCTTTTTAATGTTGATTTTTGGCCATCCCGGTTTTACAGCCCCCAACCTCCCAACCTTCCAGCTTCCCAGCCTTTATAGCTTTCCATCAACATTTGTGTCAAGGTAAACGTTTCTCAGAGGGTGTATAGCTCTACAAAGATATTTATCGCTAATCATAATGTGCCTTTTCAATTGCTTGTTTGGCTATCTCGTAAGTGTTTCGAGTTACGAGTTGATGGTTGCCTGCCTGTGCGTGATCGCACGCAGACAGGCGAGTTTTAAAAAAAATAATCATTTTTTATACCCCGCAACCCGAAACACGTAACCAGCAACAATATCGAATGACACAAAAAGAAGTTGTTGCTAAATAATGCTGGTAAGTTGCGTTGTAGGTATTAATCCCTGCTTGCTTCTATACCGATTTTGAAAAAACATCTTGCGATTTTAAATTATTGTGCTAAAGAGAATGTAATCAAAGTAGTGTGAACATGCGGGATAAACAAAAACCAGTTGAAGTGATGCCCTAAGTTTAAGCATACAGAGATAATCTGCCTTCAAAGGGAAGATATACCCAAATGTTGAGAGTGTGATACACGCATGGTCATGTCGGTATTTTTAAGGGTGCATTACCAGTTTGTTAATGGCTTTCCAAGACTTTTTGGTTTCAGGTTTCAGTGTTCAGGTGTCAGCTAATTCGCTTCTTACTACTGCCACCTGAAACCTGACCCCTGAAACATGCTTGCGAGGTTTTCGCTAAAAAATAAATAATTTAATAAGTGAGAACCATTTTAACAAATCGGTGATGCTCTCATTTTTAAAGGGGGGAAGTCATATTAGTTTGCGGGTGAACTGTAAAGCTTTTGCTGCAATATGACAAAACAACATTAATTAAGGAGGAGAAAAATGAAAAAAAGTTTAGTAATTGGGTTGGCAGTAAGCATTTTATTTTCTTTTAGTATTTGCATGCCTGCAATTGGTGCAGATATTAATCTCGCAACAAAATCGACAATCCAGAAGATTTTAAAAAGAGGAGAACTTCGTGTCGGATTTGAGTCAGGTTATGTACCTTTTGAAATGACTAATAAAAAAGGTGCCTACATCGGTTTTGACATGGATTTTGGAAAAAGGCTGGCCAAGGCAATGGGTGTTAAATTCGTACCGGTCAACACCGCATGGGATGGTATTATTCCCGCACTCGTGACAAATAAATTCGATATTATCATGGGCGGTATGACCATTACCCAGGAAAGAAATCTTAGAGTAGCGTTTGCTAACCCCTATATTGTTGTGGGGCAGTCAGTTCTTTTGAACAAAAAACATGCAAAAAAAGTTAAATCCTACAAAGATCTAAACAGGAAAAAATATCTTGTTACATCAAGAGTGGGAACAACAGGTGAAAAGGCTATTAAAACATACCTGCCCAATGCTACATATAAAGGTTATGAAACTGAATCCGATGCGGCAATGGAAGTCATCAACGGCAAGGCTGATGCTTTCATATATGACCTTCCCTTCTGCGGTTATATGTATGCAGCCCAGGGTAAAGGCAAAACCGTTTTCCTGAATGAACCTTTTACATATGAGCCTCTTGCATGGGCAATCAATCAGGGTGATCCTGACTTTTTGAACTATCTCAACAATTTCTTGAGGCAGACCAGAGGTGACGGGTTCTACGAAAAAACCTACAATTACTGGATCAGCGGTTCTGAGTGGAAAAAAGATGTTAAATAACAAGGTATTATAATAAACTTAACAGGTCAATCATGGCTGATATTTACATGGTTGGCCTGTTTCATTATAACTATCTGACGGAAAGAAAACTAAAACCATGAATGAACCAGAAAATCATAGCCAATTAAACAAAATACCTCATTACAATTTGTGGGTCGGAGTATTTGTCGCGATAATATTGACCGGGATCGGATTGTTTTACCTTGCAACACAACAAGTAGAGTATATATGGGGGTGGTATCGGATTCCCCAATATTTCCTTTATGAAGACGATATTAATACTGTAGCTGAATTCGGCGGAAGAATCAGATCCATCGAAATTAAGGGTGAAAAGGCTGTAATCACCCTAAAAGGAACAGAAGAAAGCGAAATTTTCACTGTTCCTGCATCCAGCGTGAAAGTCGAAGAAGGAGATTCGATATCTGAAGCAGATATACTTGCAAGTTATAAAGAATGGAAAGCGGGTCTTTTAATAGTTGGTCTCTGGATTACAATAAAACTCAGTGTAATTGCGACAATTTTTGGAATCCTGATCGGCATAATCGGAGGGTTGTTTCGCATCTCGGATAATCCCGCACTTAAATGGTTAACCATTGTCTACATTGAATTGATCCGCGGGTCACCGCTCCTCGTTCAAATCATTATCTGGTATTATGTTCTGGGGACTGTGATAAACGATCTTCTTGCCTCGTACGGAATCGGGCGTATCCCTGCATTCTGGTATGGAGTCACCTCTTTGGCCTGCTTTGCGGGAGCATATGTCACGGAAATCGTCAGAGCCGGTATCCAGTCCATACATCGGGGGCAGATAGAAGCCGCGAGCTCCCTTGGAATGACATATATGCAGTCCATGCGGCATATCATCTTGCCACAGGCTTTACGGAGGATATTACCACCTCTTGCGGGTCAGTTTATCAGCTTGATTAAAGATTCTTCACTCCTTGGGGTTATTGCCATTTCCGAATTGCTCAAGAGCACAAGGGAAGCTGTTGCAGCAAGCCTGATGC